>JBBSMV010000170.1:0-6877 GCA_038232975.1 Rhodothermales bacterium | reverse complement strand
GGGTCCTCGAAGACGAACTTGAAGTCGCCGTAGTCCCAGACGTTGAAGAGGTTCGAGCGGTCGGCCATGTCGAAGCGTTCGCCGAACTGCCGGCCGGACTCGATGCCGGAGGCGAGCGCGGCGAGGCCAAAGCCGGCGATGACCTCGCCGAAGTCGCCGGTGATGGTGACATCGGAGAGCGGGGGGCCGTAGCGGACGATGAGGCGGCCACGCTGGGTCTGCCAGCCCCGGAGGCCGATCTCGGGCGCGGCGTAGAGCAGGTCGGCGTGGACGAGGCGGGCGTAGTGCTCGAGCTTGCGCTCGTTGTAGGGGGTGAGGTAGCGCGGGTCCTGGCTCGTCCAGAAGCGCGCGGCGAAGCCGGCGGGGTCCTCGGCGTAGCGGGCCTGGTCCTCCTCAGAGAGGATCAGCGAGAGGTCGTCGAAGGCGGCGCGCTCGTCCTCGCTCATGAACCGAAACGCCTCGTCGAAGCTCTTCGCCGCCGCGTCCGTTCGGCCAAGCCGCTGGTTGGCGAGGCCGAGGTACTCCCACGTCTGGGCGTCCTCGGGGAAGAACACGAGCATCTGGCCGAGCATGTCGAGCGCGTCGCCGTAGGCCTCGTCGAGGGTGTAGACCCGCATGAGGTGGTCGTAGACCGGGCGGCGGCGGGGGTCGTAGGCGAGCGCCTTGCGGAGGTGGCCGATGGCGGCGTCGTAGGCCCGGTCGGCGCGGGCGCTGAGGTCGAGCACGCCGACGCCCTGCGAGGCGAGCGTGGCAATGGCGAAGCGGTCGGTGAGGTCTACGGCTTGGGCGGCACCGAAGTCGGTCGGCGTAGCCGGGGCCGAGTTGCCGATGGCGTCCTCGGCGTCGGGGTCGGCTCCCTGGATGATCAGCTCGCCGCTCTCCCCCTCGGGATCGTCGGCGAAGTCGTAGCGGTCGCTGGGGAGTGTGAGCGTCGGGAGCGCGATGGCGTTGCGGTACTGCCAGAAGTCGCGGATGTAGGAGGCCCCCAGCTCCTCGTGGGCGAAGGCGTTGGTGGAGTCGACGGCGAGGATTTGCTCGGCGAGGTCGCGGCGCTTTTCGTGCTGGATCAGCTCGGCCAGGTTGTTCCACGCCGGGAGCCGGAGCTGCTGCAGGTTGGCGACCATGTACTCGACGTTGTCGGGGTCGAGCGCGCGGGCCTTCTCGATGGCGCTCCCCGCCTCGCCCTTGTCGAAAAGCGGCGTCTCGTAGTAGAGGCGCGAGAGCATGTAGTACGCCTCGGCGTTCTCGGGGTCGGCGGCGACGGCCCGTTCGAACGAGGCTTTGGCGGCCTCGTACTGCTCGGCGCGGAACGCCTCGATGCCAGCATCGAGGGCCTGCTGCGAGGCGCGCGGCGTGGGCGCGGATTCTTGGGCACGGGCCGGGGCTGCCGCCAGCGCGAAGGCTGCCAGCAGCACCAGGGGGAGCGAGGCTCGGTGCGTCATGGGCATATGGAGTTGGCCGTCTCGGGGTGGGCTATTCGAGAAACAGATCAGCGGTGCGCGCTAGTGTGCGCCCGGAGCCGAGGTCGCGCAGGCGCAGCGTGAGGACGTGCGGGCCGGGCCGCTGCCGGCCCGTGTCGAGCACGACGACCTCGCCGAAGCTCCGCTCCGGGCTGCTCCCCTCGAACTCGACGGCGACGCCGCGCGCCGCGTCGCCGAAGAGGCGGCGGGCGAGCTTCGCCAGCCCCGTCGCGGGGTCTTTCGGGCGGAGGGCGACCTCGACGGCGTAGCGGCTCCCACCGTCGCTGGCCGGGGCCAGGTCGTAGCCCTCGAAGTAGAGGTAGACCGGCTGCCCGACGGCGAAGGGTACTCCCGGCGCGGGCACGATGCGGAACCCGCGCCGCCGCAGTCCCGAGCTTCCCTCCTCCTCCTCGACGAGGACGGCCGGCAGCACGTCGCTGAGGCCGAACCCGGCTGCATAGCTCGGCACCGCGAGCTCCGCGCGCTCGAACCCGAGGGCACCCGAAGCCTCAAACTCGACGGCGAGGATGTAGGCACCCGGCGCGGCGTGGAGGGTCAGCGCCTCGACCTCCGCCCCGGCCGCCCGGCGCTCCTCGGCGACGACCTCGCCGCTCGCGCCGAGCAGGAACGCGCCCGAGCGTCTCTGGCCGCTGTCCGTGCCAGTGGGCATGGCGTAGGCAACCACCACGTCCGACCGGCCGCTCGCGCCCCGGAACGTTGCCGTCGCAAACGGCAAAGTCACCCGACCCGGCGGCGCGTAATCGAACCGCTCGGGGAGGCGGGCGAAGAGACTGCGGGCGCGCGTCACCTCGTCCTCGCCCGCAGCCGAGCTCCAGAAGTCGTAGTCGCCGTCGCGGAAGGCGTCTTCGAAGAGCAGAGTAAAAGCCTGCCCCGGACCCGATCCGGGGTCGCCGTAGACCCAGCGGTTGTAGCGACTGAAGTCCTTGCCGACGATGTCGTTGGCGAGCCAGCTCGCCTCCCAGCGCGGGAGGCCGTAGCGGACGGCGACCTCGCCTTTGGCCGAGTCCCAGCCCCGGCGTCCGGTGCGCGGCTCCGAGAAGAGCAGGTCGGCGAGGGCGAGGCGGGCGAGGTGCTCCAGGCGGCGCTCGTTGTGGGGCGTGAGCAGGCGCGGGTCGCGGCGCTGCCAGAAGCCGGCGGCGAAGGCGGCCGAGTCGGTGGCAAAGGCGGCCTCGTCGGCGGCACCGACGAAGCGGGCGACGCTCTCGACCGCCCGGCGCTCTCGCTCCGGCATCGCGGCGAGGGCGTCGGCGAAGGCGCGGTCGGCCTCGGCGTCGCGCCCGGCGCGGGTGAGGCCGAGGCCGAGGAAGAGGTCGGCGTCGGGGTCGGCGGGGCGGGCGGCCTTCATCCGTCGGGCGGCGTCGAGGAGCGCCGCGTTGTCACGGGCGAGGGCGGCGGTGCGGAGGGCGAGCCGGTGCGCCGAGGCGCGGGCCGGCTCGGCGAGGAGCGCACGGTCGAGGTGCTCGCGCGCGCGGCGGAGGGCGCGGTTGGCGGCCCCGCTCAGCCCCCGCTCGGCGGCGCGGTCCCAGCCGCCCTGCCGCTCGGCGAGGCCGCGCCGCCAGTCGAACTCGAGGACGTAGCCCAGCGCCCGCTCCTCGTGGGCGACGGCGCTCTCGGGGTCGAGCGCGAGGATGCGCCGGGCGAGGGCGGCGCGGCGGCCGTCGGTCACGCTGAAGGCCCGCTCCTCGCTGAGCGTGCGCTGGAGCTGCCGGAGCTGGGTCTTGAGGTAGCGCGGGTTGTCGGGGTCGGCCGCGACGGCGCGCTCGGCGTGGCCCCGCGCGAGGCGTTCGTCGTGCAGCGGCCCGTCCTGGCCGTAGACGAGGGCGAGCAGGTGGTGGGCCTCGGCGTTCCTCCGGTCCCGCCCGACCGTCTCCTCGGCGAGCGCCACGGCTTCGCCGAGGTCGCCCCGCTCGTAGGCGACGGTCGCCTCGGCGAGCAGCCCAGCCTCGTCCGGCGACTGCGCGAGGGCAACCGCCGGGAGGAGCAGGAGGGCCAGAAGGAGCGGGCAGCGCATGACGGGCGGCGAGGGTTCGGGATAGGATAGGATCGTTCCGTCCGCCGTGCAAGGCAAGTGCTTCCCGGCGAACGGTCGAAACGCCATGCAGAAGGGCATAAAACGGTGCCCCGTCAGTAGTGCTCTGTCACAGATCGCTTGAGGGGTATAGGTGACGCAACTTGATCCGCGCCTCCTCCACCGTGAACCGCCACCGCACCGTCGCTCCCTCCCCGGTGCGGCGCGCACGCCGCCACCGCCTGCCTCAACCCGACCAGGCTCCCGATCCGACCGCTCAGGCACTGCCGAGCTAGCACCGAGAGCTCGCTCTCGGCCATGTTCAGCCACGACCCGTGCTTCCACCCCACCTCGGTGGGGTGGGCGTGTAGTGGATCTCCAGACGCTCGGCCAGCGCCCGCGCCTCGGCCGCCGGGAACGCCTTGTAGAGGCTCGCCGTCGTGTGCGTGTTGAGGTTGTCCATCACCAGCACCACCCGCTCGTAGGCGGCATACGGCCCGGTGAGGAGGTCCCGCACCACATGGGCGAAGTCCACCGCCGTGCGCTGCTCGCGCACCACCACCTCGCGCCGCGCCCGGACCGGGTCGAAGAGCATGAACAGCGCCGCCGCGCCCGCCAGCGTCGCCTCGAAGAGCCACCGCTCGCAGTCCTCACGCAGGCCGCCCTGGTTGCCCTTGACGGTGAGCACGTAGTCTCCGCCGCCCTCGGTGATCTGCTCTGCGATGTCGCTCTGGCATCCGGCCGCGTCCATCGTCACGATGCATCCGGACACGTCCAAGAGCGAGAGCAGACGCGGGATGGCCGATATCTCGCCTTCCCCGTCGGTCGTGGAGACCTGCCCGAGCGCGAGGCCGCTCTCGGTGGCCCAAGCTGAGACGACAGTCATCATGGACTCGTCATGAGCGTTGGGGCGGGTGGAAACCGCTTCTACGCCGCTCAGAGTGATGCGATTGCCCTGGGGCCAACTCCACGAGATCACCGAGGCAGGCAGCGTATTTTGTTCGTATGGAGATTCCCGTTCGCACGAAAAGCGACCTCCTCGGCGAGTTCGCGCTGAGGCAAGAAAGCTTTGACCGCTTCTCGGCCCTTGCAGAGCTACTCGAAGAGACGCTGCAACGCCGCGTCGAACTCGTGACGCCGGAGGCACTCAGCCCGTACCTCGGCCCCGGCATCCTGCGCGAGGTTGAGATCGTGGACGCCGGATGCTGACGCGCCGCGCGGCCCTCCTGCTCGCCGTGCCGGTAGCGCTCGTGCTCGGCAGCTACGTGCTGTGGCCGGCGCTGCGGACCTTTGCGCTCGGAATCGGGCACCTGCCGGAGTTCTTCGGCGGCTGGCGCGGGGCCAACGTGCGGGCGCTCGTCAACTCGGTCTGGATATCGCTGGCGACTGTCGCCGGGGCGAGCCTCGTCGGGACGGGGCTGGCGTGGGGGCTGTGGCGCTACGGGCTGCCGCTGCGGCGGACGTTGCAGGCGGCGGCGGCCCTCCCGCTGGCGCTGCCGCCGCTCGTCGGGGTGCTGGCGTTCCTGTTCCTCTACGGCGAGACGGGCATCCTGCCGCGCGCGCTCCGCGACCTCTTCGGGCTGGCCGAGGTGCCGTTCGCCTTCAGCGGGCTGTGGGCGGTGTGGCTGGTCCACGTCTACGCCTTCTACGTCTACTTCTTCCTCTTCGCCACGGCCGCGCTCCGCGACCTCGACGCGAGCCTCCTGGAGGCCTCGGCCGACCTCGGCGCGTCGGGCGGGCGGGCGTTCCGGCGCGTCGTGCTGCCGCTGCTCAGGCCGGCGCTCGTCGGGGCGGCGCTGCTCGTCTTCATGCTCTCGATGGCGAGCTTCACGGCCCCGCTGCTCTTCGCCGGGACCGAGCCGTTCCTGACGGTGCAGATCTACAACCTCAAGCTCAACGGCGACCTCGCGCTCTCGGCCGCCGTCTCGACGGTCCTGACGGCGATCTGCCTCGGGTTCCTCTTCCTCTTGGAAGCCCGGCCGGGGCGGAACCTCCTCGGCGCGTCGAAGGGCACGGTGCGGCCGGCGACCCCGGTGCGCGGCCCGGCCGCCCTCGTCGCCGGCCTCGGGGTCGGGATCGTCCTCGTGCTGGTCGTCCTGCCGGTCCTGACGGTCGGGCTGATCTCGTTTGCCGACACCGCGAGCTGGACGGTGCAGATTCTGCCGGAGCGCTGGACGCTCGCCAACTACGCCTCGCTCTTCGCCGACCCGCAGTTCCTCGACCCGGTCCTGAACAGCCTCGGGATGGCGCTCGGGGCGACATCGGCGAACGTCGCCTTCGGAGTGGCGGCGGCGGTCGTGCTGGCGAAGGGCCGAGTGCCGGGGCGGTGGGCACTCCGCACGCTGGCCATGCTGCCCTTTGCGATTCCGGGGACGGTAATCGCGCTCAACCTGATCGTGACCTTTGCCGAGCCGTCGCCGCTCTCGGCGGGGCAGGTGCTCGTCGGGACGTTCTGGCTGCTGCCGCTGGCCTACTTCATCCGCCACATCCCGCTCGTCGTCCGCTCCACGACGGCGGCGCTCGACGCCTTCGACGACCGGCTGACCGAGGCGTCTGCCGACCTCGGGGCCTCGGCGTGGACTACGTTCCGGCGCGTCGTCTGGCCGGCGGTCCTGCCCGGCGTCGCGGCCGGGACGCTGCTGACGTTCGTGGCGGCGCTCGGCGAGTTCGTCTCGTCCATCATGCTCTACGTCTACGGGAACCGGCCGATCTCGGTCGAGATTCTGGCGCAGCTCCGGCTCTACGAGTTCGGGTCGGCGGCGGCCTACAGCGTGCTGCTGATGGTGCTCGTCGGGCTGTCGACGCTCGTGCTCCGCTTCGCCGGGTCGCGCTGACGGAGTGAGCGCGAGGACGGCGGGTGGCAGCTTTTCGCGTCCAACGGCAGTCTGCCGTCCGCGGTCCCTGCAGCTTTTGTCCTGTGCTGAGCAGGTCCTGAGGAAAGGGGCCGATGCCCTACGGCTCCTCGCCGTCGCCCTCGGGACCCGTACCGAGAGTGCCCGGTCCACCGGACGCTCGCAGGCGAGATCGTGATCGAGACGGCGCTGGCGGCTGCTGGGCGTGAGTGGCATTAGGAGCACACGGTCGGCATAGCACGAGGGCGAGGTGGCGGCGGGCCGGGAGCGAGTGCGCGAAAATGCTGCTTGCAGGATAAGTGCGAACGGGGTACCTTACAAACTGGCCGGTGGGTTCGTCGTGAGGCTGCCTCGTGCTATGCGGAACGGTTCCGCTTTCGCCGCCGCGTGCTATGCCGCCCCACTCCGCCTATTTACTGGTTGAGCCGCGCCCAGTTATGAGCCGCTGGCTGCCTCACGGTTTGCGCCTCGTTTCATCGTCTCTCGCACGCGCATTTGGTTTTCCCCTGAGCTCCCGCGTCAAAGCCCCGCTCCGC
>JBBSMV010000169.1:0-6897 GCA_038232975.1 Rhodothermales bacterium | reverse complement strand
TGCAGCGCACGGCGCAGATCGCGCGCGACAGCGCCGGGATGACCTCGGCGCAGGCTTACCTCGACCGCGCTCTCGTCCGCACGTTGCACCAGGCCGGCGTCCCCCTGCTCGTCGGGACCGAGTCGTACTGGGGGAGTCCGGCGACGTGGGGGTTCAGCGTACACGACGAACTGGTCGAGTTGGTCGGGACCGGGCTGTCGCCGCTGGACGCCCTTCGCGCCGCCACGATCAACCCCGCCCGCGCCCTCGGCCGCGAGGCCGACCTCGGCACCGTCGCGCCGGGCAAGCTCGCCGACCTCGTCCTCCTCGACGCCGACCCGCTCGCCGACATCACCAACACCACGCAGATCCGCGCCGTCGTCCTCGACGGCCGTCTCCTCACGCGCGACGACCTCGACCGGCTCCTCGCCGACGCCGAGACCGCCGCTCAATCCGAATGAACGCCATGCCCTACGCTCTCGCCCTGCTCATCGCCCTGACGGCGCTCCCGGCCCTCGCCCAAGGCCCCGGCCGGCCGGTCATCGACATGCACCTGCACGCGTACCCGTTGAGCGAGTTCGGCCCTACGCCGCCGGTGGGCTGCTTCTTCGACGACGACTTCACCTGGAACGGCATCGATCCCAGCCAGCCCTTCGACCTCGAAACCCTGGCTACCTGCCGGGGGCCCATGCCAGCGCCTGCAACCGATGTGGAGCTCCTCAGCGAAACGCTGGCGACACTGGAACAACACAACGTCGTGCTGGCGGTAACCACCGGCGCACTCGGTGAGGTAAGCACATGGCGCGCGGCCGACCCCGACCGAATCCTCCCCGCCGTTCACTTCTTTACCGATAACGATGCGCCCGAGTCTGAGTACGCGGACGTACTCCGGCGCCTGGTTGTAGAAAATCAAGTTCAGGTGTTCGCCGAGGTCACGGCTCAGTATCGCGGCTTGGCTCCGAACGACCCCTCGCTCGAGCCCTTCTTCGCACTGGCCGAAGAGCTCGACATTCCGGTGGGCATCCACATGGGCTACGGCGCGCCCGGGGGGCCGTACTGGGCCTACCCCAACTACCGGGCGTCCTTGGGCAATCCATTGCTGCTGGAGGAAGTGCTCGTCCGTCACCCTCGGATGCGCCTGTATGTGATGCACGCCGGCTTCCCGATGGTGGACGAGTTGATCATGTTGCTCTACAGCCACCCGCAGGTGTATGTAGATATTTCCAGCGACAACGGGGGTCAACGGCGACAGGAGTTCAACCACTCGCTCAGGCGCCTGGTCGATGCCGGGTATGGGAAGCGCATCATGTACGGCAGCGATCAGATGGTGTGGCCGCAGATCATCGATGTGGCGATCGACGGAATCGAATCGGCAGACTTCCTTACAGCCGAACAGAAGCGGGACATTTTCTACAACAACGCCGCGCGCTTCCTCCGGCTGAGCCCGGAGACCATCGCCCGGCACCACGCCAGGTAGGCCCCACCCCTCATGCCCGATCGCCGCACCTTCCTCGCCCGCACCGCCGGCACGCTTGGCGCGCTCGCGCTCGCCCCGTCCGCCCTCGCCGCCTCCGCCGAGACGGCCCGCGCGCTCACCGTCCGTCTCGGCGACGCGCTCGCCTGGCGCGGACCCGCCGCGGCGCCCGCCCGGCTGGCTGCCGACGAGGACTTCTGGGCCGAGGTTCGCCTCGCCTTCGACCTCCATCCGGACGTCCTCAACCTCGACAACGGCTGGACGAACCCCGCCCCGCGCACCGCCGTGGACGACATCGTGTCCGGCGCGCGGGCGCTCGAAGCCCTCCCCGCCGAGTACCTCGCCCGGACCTGGGACGAGGTCACCAACACGACCGTCCGCGCCGCGATTGCCGAGGCGGTGAGCGTGCCGGACGACCAGCTCGCCCTCGTCCGCAACGCCACCGAGGCGCTGGACACCGTGCTGCTCGGCGTGCCGCTGCAACCGGGCGACGAGGTGGTCTGCTCGGCGCACGACTACTACGCCATGCTCGACGCGCTGGAGCAGCGCCAGGCCCGCGACGGCGTCGTCCTGACGATGGTCCGCCCACCCGTCCCGGCGCCCTCGCTGGACGCGCTGTCCGAACTGTACGAGGCCGCCATCGGGCCGAAGACGCGGCTCGTGCTCCTCACGCATCCGAGCAACCTGACGGGCCAGCTCCTGCCCGTTCAGCGCATCGCCGACGCGGCGCACGCGGTCGGCGCCGAGGTCGTCGTGGACGGCGCGCAGTCGCTCGGACTCATCCCGGAATCGCCCGCCGACCTCGGGGCCGACTACTACGGCGCGAGCCTCCACAAGTGGCTCGGCGGACCCGTCGGGATGGGCGTGCTGTGGATGCGGCCCGAGCACGTGGCGAAGGTCTGGCCGCTCGTCCCGTCGCCTTCGTGGGCGGAGGGGATCGGCCGGTTCGAGTGGATCGGGACGGGGCCGGAGTACGTCGGGCCGGCGCTGCTTCCCGCGCTCGCGCTCCACGCCTCCATCGGCGCGGCGCGCAAGGCGGCGCGCCTCCGCTACCTGACGGGGTATTGGCGCGAGCGCGCCGCGGCAACGCTCCCCGACGCCCGCTTCTACAGCCTGCCGGACGAATCGATGACCTGCGGGCTCTGCACCATCGAGTTGCCCGGCCACGATCCGGAAGCCCTCAAGACGCGCCTGCGGGAGGAGCACGGCATCCTCGTGCAGGCGATGGGTGGGCTGGGGCGGACGCCCGAGATCCGCGGCGTCCGGGTGAGCCCCAACGTCTACACCACGCCCGCCGAGCTCGACCGCCTCGTCGCGGCCCTCGTCGCCATCGCCGGCGCCTGACATGACCCGACTCAACCTCCCCCCTGCAGTCCCGGACCGCGGACGGCTGCTGCGCGTGCTCGGGCTGGCATTCGGGCTGGCCGTCGGCCCGCTCGTGTTCACCGAGCGCGCCTACGGCGGCTTCGCCGTCTTCGTCACCGGCTGGACCGACTGGCTGATCTACCTCGCCGGCACCGCCTACGCCGCCGTGTCTGCCGCGGCCTTCCTGCCGGAGCTCTGGCCCGGTGCCGCGGCCGGCCACGGCGCGGTGGCGGTCGGGCTGGTGCTGGCCTTCGGCGTGCTGCCTCGACTCGGAATCTCCATGAACCTGGCTCTCGCGAAATCTGCGCTCGCGGTCCTCGCTCTGCCCCTCTTCGTCACGGCCGCAAGCGCACAAGTCGTGGGTGGAGAGGCGGGCTACGACACGAGCCTGGTGGCGATCGAGCCGACGGGCGAACAGGTCGGCGTGGGCCTCGCGGGGAGCGACCCCACCGACATCGGCCGGTACCTGCTGGCTGAGAACGGGGGCGCGAGCGGCGCCCGGCTCTCGCCGGACGGGCAGAGGCTGGCGTTCGAGTGGGGGGTGACCGGAGAGCCCCAACTCTGGGTCATGCCGGCGACGGGGGGACAGCCCCGGCGGCTCACGTACGGGGGCGGGGTCACGTTCTTCCGGTGGGCGCCCGACGGGCGGGGCCTGCTCTACGGGGCCGACGACGACGGCGATGAGCAGGAAGCCTACTTCGTCGTCGACGTGTCGGCGACCGACGAGCGCCGGGCGCTCCCCGCCGTGGCGGGTGGGTTCCGGGTGTTCGGCGACTTCGTGTCTGACCACGAGATCGCCTTCGCCTCGACGGAGCGGAACGGGCTCGACTTCGACCTCTACGTCGCAGACCTCACGGACGGGCGAGTCCGGCTCGTCCGCGAGGGCCGGTACGGGCTCTTCGTCCACGACGCCTCGCCCGACGGGCGACATGCCGTCGTGAGCGAGACGGTCGGTGAGGACTCCGACAACCTCTTCCTCCTCGACCTCGCCTCGGGCGCGCTCGACACGCTGTCGGCCCCTGTCCGCCGCGCGAACCACACCCGGGGGGACGTGGCGTGGGCGCCGGACGGGACCGGCTTCTACCTGGCCACCAACCGGGACCGCGATTTCGCCGCGCTCGCGTTCTACCGGCTGGGCGCAGGGTTCGAGATTCTGGAGGTACCGGACGGCGACGTCGAGCGCGTCCGCCTGTGCGGGCCGGGCGGCCGCTACCTCGTCTGGACGGTGAACGAAGGGGGGTACAGCCGCCTCCACGCCCGCGACCGCGACCGGGACGAAGCCCTAGCCGTGCCCGGCCTCCCCGAGGGCGTGTACGGCCTGGACTGCGGGGAAGGATCGGCCCGGCTGGCCGTGACGGTCAACGGCTGGCAGACGCCGGGCGCCGTCGTCGTGTGGGACCTCGACGACGGCGGCGTCCACCGCCCATTCAGGTCCGACCTGGCGGGGCTCGACCCGGACCGGCTCGTTCGGCCTCAGAGCGTGACGATGCCGGCGCGGGACGGGGTCGAGTTGCAGGGGCTCCTCTACCTGCCCGACGCATCGTCACGGGCCGGGGCCGATCCGAGCGCCCCCCCGCCCGTGGTGTTCCTCGTCCACGGCGGCCCTACCTACCAGTACCGGCCGCGCTTCGACGCCGTCGCCCAGTACCACGCCGACCGGGGGCTGGCCGTGTTCGCGCCGAACGTCCGGGGTTCGGCGGGACTCGGCCACACGTACGCCACGCTCGACGACCGGGAGCGGCGGCTCGACAGCGTCCGCGACCTCGTCGACATGCTCGCCCACCTCGGGGGCGAAGGCCTCGTAAACGCGGACCGCGCGGCCGTCGCCGGGGGGTCGTACGGGGGCTACGCCGTCAACGCCGTGCTCGCCGCCTACCCCGGCCACTTCGCCGCTGGGGTCTCGATGTACGGGGTGGCCGACTGGGTGAGGGCGCTCGAAGTGGCGTCGCCCGCGCTCAAGGCGTCCGACCGGATCGAGTACGGGGACATCGCCGAGCCGAGGTGGCGGGCTTTCTACCACGAGAACTCCCCGATCCGCCAGGCCGACCGGATCGACGTGCCGGTCCTCTATGCTCATGGGGTGCGGGACCCCCGGATCGACATCGCCGAGACGGAAGCCATGGTCCGCTCGCTCCGGTCGCGGGGGATCGAAGCCCCGTTCGTCCGGTTCCTGGACGAAGGGCACGGGTGGCGAAAGCTGTCCAACCGGCTCTTCTATTACCGATACCAGGTGAACTTCCTCGAAGACGTGTTGGGACGGGCGCGACGTGGCGAATAGCGCGGAGGCGTCGCACCGACTCGTGGCGGGAACCTCCGGGCCGCAGAACCCCCATAATCAGGTCTTTGTCAAGTAGGGCGTTTTCTTCGTCGTAGGGCCAGTCTTGCCCTGCACTCCCCATCGGGGGAGCGCTCAGCTTAGGAGCTCGGCACCGTCTTGTCAGATCGAGAGGACTCCTCCCAGCGCGTTCAGCGAAGCGCTGGCGGGCCACACCCCCATACGGGCTCTCGCCGTCGGTCTCGACGACGGACGTGCACGGGCCATGTCGTCCCAGATCTCTGTCGGCGGCACGCCTACTCGCTTCCCATTCCCACCGAGGGCGGTCGAAGACCGGGGTCGTCGCCGTCGCCAGTTCTGCTGGCCGGGCTTGCGAGTAGGGGCCCCGCCCCGCCGAGGCGGGCGGGTTGCTCCTTCTTCAGCCGGCTCAGAGGTCTCCCTTTGAACTGACCGTTGAAGTCTTCCTGCTTCCTCAGCACGTGGTACACGATCCGGGCGATCTCCTTGGCGACCAGTGCCCGGGCGACGACGTCCGGCTTGCGCCGCTTCTTCGAGCCGTACCACGCCTTGACCTCGGGGTAGTACTGGATGGCCCGGACGGCGGCGTGTGAGAAAGCGAGTTTGAGGTAGCGGTTGCCGTCGCGGCTCCGCTTGTGCCGGACGCGGTCGCCCGAGTTGTCGGCGCCGGGGACGAGCCGGCAGTAGCTGAAGAAGGCCCGGTCGGACGGGAAGCGCGAGATGTCATCGACTTCCAGCCGGATCGAGAAGGCGCACGCCTTCCCGATGCCCGGGATGCGCAGGAGCCGCTGTCCGGGGGCCGCTCCCGGCCCCATCGGCGTCGGGCACGAGGTGGAGGACGAGCGCCTTCTCCATCCGCTTAATCTGGCGGTGGAGCAGCTCGGCCTGCTCGATGTGGGTCTCGGCCTGGAGCTGCCCGAAGGCGTCGAGACCGATTACGTCACGAGCGTTGTGCTTCTCCAGCAGTCGGGCGATAGAGTTCTGCGCGACCACGCGGCGCTCGACGAGCCGAAGGCGGGTGCGGAGCACGTCGCGAAGAGGCCGCAGATCGTCGGAGATCATGTGCGCTTCCGGAAGCAGGTCTGTACGCAGAAGATGAGCCAGCATAGCCGCGTCGGCGCTGTCAGTCTTGACCTTGGCCGCCGAGATCGCTTTGACGCCTTTGGCGTGAGCCAGGTGCAGTTCGACCGTGTCGGCGAGCGCGTCTTTGACCCAAGTACCAGCCGGTGGTGCACTCGACGGTCGCCGCGTGGTCGCCCGGTATCTGCGCGAAGTAGGCGAGCAGCGCATCGGCCCGACAGGGCATCTTCGAGCTGGAGACGATGGCGCCGGATGCGTCGAGTGTGGTGGCAGTGACGGAGCGCTTGTGGAGGTCGAGGCCGGTGAAGTAGTCTGGCGTCATGGCGGCGGCGGAGAGTGGGATCTCAGAGATGGTGACCTGATTGGAAAGATCCCGCCGCTGCACGCCGACAGTCACCCACCCAGTCGGCGGACCGAAACCACGGTTCTTCCGAGAATGCGGCTTCGGTGAAACCCATCTAGCAGAGCTGGAGCAAGGTCTACGTGCTATCGCTGGCAGCGCTGAGGCGGAGGCAGCCGAGAGTCCACACGGCACCAAGCACATTGCCAACGGCGAGCTTTCGACGCCACGCGGCCACAGCGTGCGAGTGCGGACCGTTTGGATCGTGGAGCCAACGGACCCCCGCCCGCGTCTGATCACGGCATACCCTGGATAATCTACCGAGACGAGTCATGATCCGAGAACATGATACCATTGTGCTGGCAC
>JBBSMV010000168.1:0-7029 GCA_038232975.1 Rhodothermales bacterium | reverse complement strand
TCGCGCTCGCACGATTTGAGCACGCCCGCGGCCTGGGTGAAGTCGGTGATGATCGGGTCCTCGGCGTCCTCGGGGAGCGCGAGGAAGTGGTCGAGCAGCACCTGGTACGGCCCGAGCTCGATCTTCTTCGGGTCGATCATCACGAACTTGAGGTCCTCCGGCCGGCAGGCGTAGAGCAGCCCGACGACGAGGCCGTTGAGGCCGACTGACTTGCCCGCACCCGTTGCGCCCGCGATGAGCAGGTGGGGCATCTTCGCCAGGTCCTCGACCGAGACCTCGCCCTGGATGTTCTTGCCGAGCGCCACCGGCAGGTCCATCTTGGCGTCGGTGAAGCGCGCCGTCCCGAGGACGCTGCGGAGGCGGACCAGCTCGCGGTGCCGGTTCGGGATTTCGACGCCGATGGCGCTCTTGCCGGGGATGGGTGCCAAGATGCGGATGCCGGGGGCGGCCATCGCCATGGCGAGGTCGTCCTCGAGCGCGGTGATGCGGCTGATGCGCACGCCCGGCGCGGGCGTCAGCTCGTAGCGCGTCACCGTCGGCCCGACGACCGCGTTGATCTCGGTGATCTCGACCTTGTAGGTCTCGAGCTTGTCGAGGAGCACGCGCTTGTTCTCCTCGATCTCGTCGTAGTCCACGCCCGCCGAGGCGTCCGGCTCGTCGAGCAGGTCAATCGGCGGGAAGTCGTAGGGCAGCGCTGCCGCCTCGGGCTTCGTGTGGAGCGCGTCGAGGTCGCCCTCGGCCTCCTCGACCGGCCCCTGGACGCGGAGCGTGGGTTCAGGGCGCAGCGTCGGCTCCGCCCGCACCGGCTCGGGGCGAGGCTCCGGCCACTTCGCAATCGGCGGCTCCACCGGCGGCGGTGCGTCGAGCACCGGAGGCACGAGTGCGGGCGCTCTCTTCTCCCTCTGCTCTTTCTTTTCTCTCTTCTCTCTCTCTTCCCTCTTCGCTCTCCTCCGCTCGGCGCTCGCCGCCCGCGTCGCCTCCCACCGGGCGCGCGTCGCGCTGCGGAGCGAGGCGGCCGAGGCCTCGGCCCGGTCGAGCGTGAGCTGGATGTCGTGGTCCACGATTAGCAGGACCGCCACCGCCGTGGCGAGGGCGAGGAGGATGAACGAGCCGGTCGCGCCGAACACCTGCGTCATCCACCCGGCCACGCCGAGGCCCACGTCGCCGCTCCAGAGCGCCAGCGTCCCGCCCGCGCCGTCGGCGAACCACCCGAAGAACGTCGAGGCCAGGACGGTGACGACGACCGCGAGCAGGCTCAGGAGCGGGAGGAAGACCGTCTGGCGGCGGCGGAAGAAGACGTAGCCCCACGCGCCGAGGAGCACAGCCAGCAGGACGACCGGGTAGCCGAGGAAGCGCGGTATGAGGCCGTAGGCGAGCGCCGCGCCGACGAGGCCGAGCGCGTTCTCGGTGGAGGTGCCGCTCGGGTCGAGGGCGTCGCGGAGCGAGAAGGCGCGGGCGAGGGCGTCGTCGGCCGGGCTGTAGGTGACGAGCGCGAGCGCCAGCAGCAGCGCGAGCGCCATCAGCACGAGGCCGAAGACCTCCTTCTTGCGCTGCGGGGAGACGAGGGCAGCGTCGCTCTTTTTCGTAGAGCGGCGCTTGGTGCTCGTGGAGCGAGTCGAGGATCGGCTCACAGGCGTCGGGCGATCCGGTGGGCGGGAGGCGGTGTTCGGGCCGAGCCCCGAATATACAGAAGCCGTCGGGGGCCCGTGAGCCGAGGAAAGTCTCGTAAGGTACCGAGGCCGCCGCGCAACGTGCCTGTAGGGGCGCAGTGCATGGTGCCCTGGTCGGGAAGGGTGCCGGGTTTGCCGACGCGCCCGTAGGGGCGATCCCATGTGGTCGCCCTAGTTGGGAATCGCGTGAGGCCGGGACATGGCACGCCATGTCCCTACGACCTGTCCATTCACCGATGCACCGTCCACCGTCTTACCCGGCCTTCCCCGATTGCGCCGCCCGAGCGCGGGGCGTACTTTACCTATCTCCCCTCTTCACTCTCCGCCCCCGCCTCGCATGGAGCCTTCGGTACAGACCGTCCAGCGCACCCCGCTCTACGAAACCCACCGCGCGCTCGGGGCCAAGATGATGCCCTTCGGCGGGTTCGAGATGCCCGTCCAGTATTCCGGCATCCTCGACGAGCACCAGGCCGTGCGCGAGGCTGCTGGCCTCTTCGACGTCTCGCACATGGGCGAGGTCCTCGTGCGCGGCGCGGGCGCGCTCGACTTCGTGCAGCACCTCGTCACGAACGACGCCGCCGCGCTGACCGACGGGCGCGCGATGTATACGGTGATGTGCAACACCGAGGGCGGGGCCGTGGACGACCTGCTCGTCTACCGGCTCCGCGACGGGGCCTACATGCTCGTCATCAACGCCTCGAACATCGAGAAAGACCTCGCCCACCTCCGCGCCGTCCACGCAAAGGGCGGCTACGACTGCACGGTCGAGGACGTCTCCGAGCGCGTTGGCCTGCTCGCGCTCCAGGGGCCGAAGGCGTTCGACATCATCGCCGAGGTGACGGACCTGCCGGTGGCGGACGTCAAGTATTACCACTTCATGCGGCCCGCGCCGGGCGCGTTCCTCGGCTGCGACCGGGCGATCCTCTCGCACACCGGCTACACCGGCGAGCCGGGGCTGGAGATCTACTGCGAGGCCGAGAAGCTCGAAGACGTCTGGAACGCGCTCCTGGCGGCCGGCGCGGCGCACGGCCTCCGCCCCGCCGGCCTCGGCGCGCGCGACACGCTCCGGCTCGAGGCCGGCTACTGCCTCTACGGGCACGAGCTGACCGAGACGACGACGCCGCTCGAGGCCGGCCTCGGCTGGGTCGTCAAGCTCGGCAAGGGCGACTTCGTCGGGCACCGCCCCCTCGAACGCCAGAAGGAGCAGGGCGTCTCGCGTCGGCTCGTCGGGTTCGTGATGGAGGAGCGCGGGATTCCGCGCCAGGGCTATCCCCTCGTCGCCGCCGACGGCCGGCCGGTGGGCGAGGTCACGAGCGGCTCGCAGTCGCCCACGCTCGGGCAGGGCATCGGGCTGGGCTACGTCCCCAACGACGACGCCTTCACCGCACCCGGCAGCGAGATCGGGGTCTCCGTGCGCGGGCGCATCCTGCCGGCGACCGTCACCAAGCCGCCGTTCCACAAAAGCTAGAACGCCCCGCGCGCCGAGGCGCTCGCGCTGACGCACCGCTGGCAGCCGGGCCGCCTACTCTTCAGCCTCATCCCGTTCAGCCTCCTCCCCGTAGACTCCATGAATGTCGAAGTCTACCTCACTGCCGACTCCGTCACCGAAGACGACCTGAAGGGCAAGGCGGTCGTCGTCGTGGACGTGCTGCGGGCCTGCTCCTCGGTCGTGACCGCGCTCAACCACGGCGCGCGCGCCGTGATCCCGGTGGCCGACATGGCCGAGGCCGGGCGCATCGGCGCGCACATGGACACGGCCACGAGCCTGCTCGGCGGCGAGCGCGGCGGCAAGAAGATCGAGGGCTATGCCCTGGGCAACTCGCCGGCCGAGTACACCCCCGAGGCCGTGCAGGGCAAGACCGTCGTGCTCACCACCAGCAACGGCACGCGCGCGATCACTGCGGCGCGCGCGGCGGCCAGCGTCGCCATCGGCTGCTTCCTGAACGTCAGCAAGGTGATCGAGTTCGCGTGGCGGGCCGGCGGCGACGTGGTGATCCTCTGCGCCGGCTCCGACGACCGGGTGGCCCTGGAGGACACCCTCTGCGCCGGGCTGATCCTGAATCAGCTCTGGGACGGCCAGGAGCCGACGAGCCGCTCCGACGCCGCCCACATCGCGCTCACGCAATACACCTACGACCAGGGCGACCTCGCCGCGGCCCTCGCCCGGAGCAACCACGCCCGGAACCTCATCGCGCTCGGCTTCGAGGCCGACGTGGCCTACTGCGCCCGCGTGGACGCGGTCCCTCTCCTGCCGGTCTACCACGACAGCCGCATCGTCCTCCAGAACCCAGAGGACGCGGCGGTCCCCGCGAAGGTCGCCCCGAGCGAGACGGCGGTGGAGGAGTGAGGGAATGGGGGGAATGGGGGGAATGGAAAAAAGACCGATAAGATGCCGAGACCGTCGCGCTCCGAAGAAGCCGGGCTGTGCGCTCGTAGCGACCACAGGGCGCTTTAGCGTCCTTCGTTCTGTCAGCCCGGTGGTTCACCGCCGGGCGGTGCGGACCGTCTCACCGTCCCCCGTCCACCAATGAAAGCCCTCCTCCTCACCCACTCCGATGACGGCCTTGACGCGGTCGTCACGGTCGTCGACGAAGCCGACCTCCCCGACGGCGACGTGCTCATTGACGTCGCCTACTCCAGCCTCAACTACAAGGACGGCCTCGCGGTCACGGGCAAGGGCAAGATCGTCCGGGGCGACTTCCCCTTCGTGCCGGGGATTGACCTCGCCGGGACCGTCGCCGAGTCGCGGAGCGAGCGGTTCGGCCCGGGCGACGAGGTGATCCTGACGGGGTGGGGGACGGGCGAGGACCGCTGGGGCGGCTTCGCCGAGCGCGCCCGCGCGAGCGCCAACCACCTCGTGCCGCTGCCGGACGGCCTGTCGCTCAAGGGGGCGATGACGATCGGCACGGCCGGCTTCACGGCGATGCTGGCCGTGATGGCGCTCGAAGAGCACGGCGTCGCGCCCGGCGGCGGCGAGGTCGTCGTGACCGGGGCCTCGGGCGGGGCCGGGAGCATGGCCGTCGCGCTGCTCCACCGGCTCGGCTACGAGGCCGTCGCCTCGACCGGCACCGAGGCGGCGCACGCCTACCTCCACTCGCTCGGGGCCACGCGCGTCATCGGGCGCGACGCGCTCGGCGGCGGGCCGGAGCATCCGATGGAAAAGGCGCGGTGGGCCGGGGCCGTCGACGGCGTCGGCGGCCCGACGCTCGCGGCGCTGATCGCGCAGACGAAGCGCCACGGCAGCATCGCCGCCTACGGCCTCGCCCAGAGCCACGAGCTGCATACGACCGTCTTCCCGTTCATCCTGCGCGGCGTGAACCTCCTCGGGATCGACTCGAACACGTGCCCGCCACAGCGCCGCCGCGCCGCCTGGCAGCGCCTCGCCGAGGTCCTGACGAGCGGCGACCTCCAGGCGATGCAGCAGACCATCGGCCTCGGCGAGGTGATTGACTTCAGCGAGCGGATCACGCGCGGCGAGACGCAGGGCCGGATCGTCGTGGACGTGCGGGCGTGATTCGTGAACGCGTGATTCGTGATTGCGAGGAAGACGGTTATGCCTGGTCTCACGCACGCGAAGCCTTCCGAAGGAATCACGCAGCGCGCATCGCCCACCGTCTCCCACTGGCAGGCCGACGCCCCAGGTGCCGCGCCGTCCGATAGGCTGCCGGCCCGCTGCGACGTGGCGGTCGTCGGCGGCGGGATCGCGGGTGTCTCGGCGGCCTACTGGCTCGGGCGACGCGAGCCGGGGCTGAAGGTGGTCATCGTCGAGCGCGCCGCGCTGGCCCACGGCGCGAGCGGGCGCAACGCCGGGTTCCTGCTCCAGGGCACCGACGCCGACTTCGCCCGCACCGTCGAGGAGCGCGGAGCCGAGGCGGCGCGGCGGCTGTGGCGGTTTACCCAGGAGAACCGGGACCTGCTCGTGGAGGCGCTCGGCGGCGTGGAGGTGGGACTCGTGCCGTCGGGCAGTCTGACCGTAGCGGGCGACGAGGCCGAAGACGAACGCCTCCGCCAGGCCGCCGGCCTGCTCCGGGCCGACGGGGTGGCGGCCGAGTATCTGCCGCCGGACGAGGTGAGCCGGCGGACGGGGAGCACCGGGTTTCTCGGCGCGCTGCACGTCGCGGGCGGGGCGACGCTGCACCCGGTCCGGGTCGTGCGCGCCCTCGCCGGGCGGAGCGGGGCGCGCGTCGTGGAGCACTGCACCGTGCAGTCCGCCGCGCCGTCGGGCAGCGGCGTGCGCTTGGAGACGAGCGGCGGCAGGCTGGAGGCGGAGCGGGCCGTCCTCGCGCTCAACGCCTGGCTGCCCGACCTCGTCCCGGACCTCGCCCGGCTCGTCCGGCCCGTCCGGGCGCAGATGCTCGCCACCGCGCCGCTGCCCCCGTCGCTCAGCCTGCCGGTCTATTCGCACGAAGGCTATTTCTACCTCCGCCAGCTCGCCACGGGCGAGGTGCTCCTCGGCGGTGCCCGCCACCTCCACCGCGAGGACGAGACCGGCACCGAGGACGCGACGACCGAGCCGCTCCAGGCCGACCTCGAAGCCTATCTCCGCCGCCATTTCCCCGCGTTCGCGGGCGCTCCGGTGGCCCGGCGGTGGAGCGGGACGATGGGGTTCTCCGCGACCGGGCTGCCGATGTTCGGCGCGGTGCCGGGCGTCGGGGGCGCGTGGTGGGTCGGCAGCTTCACCGGGCACGGCATGGGCTACGGCTTTCGGATGGGGCAGACCGTCGCGGCGGCGCTCCTCGGCGAGCCGGACCCGTTTTTGGACCTATTTCAGACCAATATCCCAACGGGGAACGAGGCAGCCGGTAAGCGGTTGTGAGGCGCGACGGTGCACCGTTCAGCGCGCCGCGCTCCTACCCACTGACGACCCCTACGATGGATACCTACAACCTCTCCGCTCCCGTCGCCTCGCTCGGCACCGATGCCCGCGCGGCGTTCATCACGCGGACCTACCTCCACCTGTTCGGCGCGATCCTGCTGTTTGCCGGGATCGAGGTGTTCCTCTTCCAGTCCGGCCTTGCGGCCGTGATCGCCGAGGCGCTCCTCGGGGTCAACTGGCTCCTCGTGCTCGGCGGGTTCGTGATCGTGAGCTGGTTTGCGAGCCGGACGGCGCACACTGTGGAATCGCCGGTGGCGCAGTACGCCGCGCTCGGCGGGTTCGTCTTGGCCGAGGCGATCATCTTCGTGCCGCTGCTCTACGTGGCGGCGTACTACGCCGGGCCGGGCGTGATCAACAGCGCGGCGTGGGTGACGCTCCTCGGCTTCACCGGGCTGACGGCCGTCGCCGTGATGACGCGCAAGGACTTCTCGTTCCTCGGCGGCCTCCTCAAGTGGGGCTTCATCGTCGCCCTCGTCGCGATCG
>JBBSMV010000167.1:0-7038 GCA_038232975.1 Rhodothermales bacterium | reverse complement strand
GGAGGACGAGGCCGGCGAGGACGCTCTGCTTCACGACGTCAACGAGGGGAACGAGGAAGCACACCGACGGGCCGTGGACGAGCCTCCGCAGATCGTGCTGGCCTACCGCGAGGTCTATGGCGAGATGCCGCCCTACCTGAGGCACGACGAGCGATAGCCGCACGAGAGGTCCCTCCGCCGTGCTCTCGGCCGCTATTCCGTGCGATTGGTACGACTACGTAATCGTTGGCATCGGCAAGCGATGAACGTTACAGGTGCTCAGGCACCCACGCTGCCACCTCCTGCACCGTGGCGGCGAACGCCCCGAGGTAGGCGCGTCCCCGGTACCGTTCACCGTCGGGGCAGCGGAGACGGACGGCGTCCAGCGCGTGCCGGTGCCGTTCGCAGAGGTCACGCGCCCGCGAGCTCCACACGTAAGAGGACCAGCCTGATCCTCTCCCCTCCTCCACCCACGAGAGCACGTCAGCCAAGAAAGCGAACACGCCCGCCCAATATCGCCACGCTGGAAGCGCACGGCCTCGTTGCTTGGGGTCACCTCCACCGGACAAGTCGAGGAGACCCGCCCACGCCTCAGGATCTGCCGCGTAGAGCGCGGGCCGGTCCGGCGTCTCCTCCACGAAACGGGCGAGCGCCATCTCCTGTGCGGCCGAACGAACGGCCACCTCGGTGTAGGCCAGCGCTTCCGCCGCCTCCTTCGTACTGGCCCGGTCCCCGCCGAGGCCCAAGAGAAACGCGAGTAGATCCGCCTTCGCTCCCACTCCGAACCCCGACCGGAGACGCAAGATGAGCGCGGGCGGCTCGTAGAGCGCGAGGCGCTCGGCCCCCTTGCCTTCCCGCGGAGCGAGCTCGAACCCTCCCCCTTCGGCCTGATGGCGCTTCCACCGCCGGTCCCCAGCTTCTGCGGCGAGGCGCGCGAAGGCACCTAGCCGCTCTCGCGCCCGCGCCGGGAACTGCTTCGCCAGGTTGTGCGCCCGCTGTACACTGAGGAGGCCGGCTCCGGTGGAGGCCCACCAGCCGAGGAAGTCGTCAAGGCGGCGTTCTTCGTCCCGGACAAGGAGCGAGAGGAGCACGAGGGCCTCGGGGTCCACGATGGACGTGGCCGGGCGCGGCCCGTAGGCCCCCGCGAACGCGCCGAGACTCCGCAGGTAGACCCCGCTCGGTAGCGCGCCCACCTTCCACTGAACCGTGTGCTCTCCGGCTGCGACCGGCCCATCCGCCAGCAGCGCCACCCGCTGCCCAAGCACGTTGAAGACTTCGATGCGGATAGAGCTAGCCTCTGCGGTTTCAAACGTGGAGCAGGAAAGAGCGCATAGGTGATGCTGACTGTTGGCAACGAGCAATCGACAGCGTAAAGATAACGCGTTGGGCACTCGGCTACAAGTTCTCTGCTCACAGCCGAGGCATCCCGAGGGTGCGGACGAGCGTCCGGTCCACGGTCGGTTCGTCGCCGAAGTGAACCACCACGATCCGGTCGCGCTGGTAGGCCGAGGTCGCCTGCGCGAGCAGCCCCTGCCGGATCACCTCGGCGAGGTCGGCCTCGGCCTTCGCTTCACTCGCGTACTCGTAGACCTGGAGCGCGCCGCCGGGCACGGCGAGCTGGTGCGCGATACCCAGGAGGGCCGTGCTGACCGTCAGGCCCATCGGCCGGACCTCCACGCCATCGTTTTCGAGGTAGGTGATGAGCGTGGTGAGGCTGGCCGTCGGGTACTGCGCCGAGCGCGGCGTCTCGGGCGGGCGCTCTCCGAGGCAGCCGGGGAGAACGAGCAGCAGGACGGAGGCGAGCAGAACACGAGGCATGGCGAAACGGGGCGGAAGCACGGGACGGACAAGCTAGGGCACCCCGGACGAGGAGGAAGCCAAATCCCCGTGGGGCAGCCAGCGCACCTCGGAACGGCGCTATTTTCTGCCCACTGCCCACCGAAACCGCCGCGCCCGTGCTCGTCCCGGACTACGCCAAGCCCGAGGCCCCCGGCCTCGCCATGAACTTCGACACCTCGGTCTCGCTCTACCACGTCGTCGCGGCCGGGGACGACTTCGAGCGGGCGGCGCAGGACGTGGCGGCCCTGCTGCGCGAGGCGCAGGCGCGCTTCCCCGGCTGGCCCCGCGTCTTCTACCTCGACATCGCCGGGCACGCCGACGAGCACGGACGCCTCGCCGAGGACTTCGTCGAGTTCCAGCAGGAGTTCTTCTTCTCGGTCGTCGCTCCGTTTGTGACGGCGTTCGAGCTGCCGCTCACCGGCGGCTTGGTCAACCCCGAGCCGCAGCGCAACGACGTGCCGGACCGGCTGCGCATCGGCGGCGGGCCGGGCAATAAATCCTGACGGCGGACCGTGCTGCGGCCGGGCTTCCGCTTCCTTAATTCTGACCATTTTTAGTTTCTGCTATGCGTTCGCTGTTCTTTCCGAGCCTCCTGTCTCTCGCCCTGCTGGCTGCTCTCGTCGGTTGCGACGCCGCCGACGACCCCGCGGTGACCTCCCTGCTCCCCGACGACGCGCGCTACACCTGGTCCGTCGAGCAGCGCGCCGTCGAGACCGACTCGCTCATGTACGGCGTCGAAGATGAGGTCCGCGTCCGGGTCCTCTCCCGCAACGCGTCGGTGCCGGGCTACCGGGGCCTCACCGAAGTCGAGGCGACCACGACGAGCTCGCCCGCCGATTCGGGCGGGAGCCGGACGTGGTACGACCACTCGGCGGGTCAGCTGCGCGAGGTGGCCTACATCAACGCCGGAGCCACCGTCCTGGCGGAGCCGCGCGGCGTCGTCCGTGCCCACAACCCCTACGCACAGCCCTACCTCGTCACCGAGCGGCTCGGTGAGGCCCGAGCCGGGAGCGACAGTCTCGTCGACAGCCTCATCGTGCGCGAGAACCCACGGGTGGTCTACGAGCTTCCGCTCGAAGTCGGGCAGTCGTGGGTCTCCTTCACGGACCCGTTTGAGAGCCGCCGCGAGGTGGCCGGGCGCGAGACCGTCACCGTCGCGGCCGGGACGTTCGACTGCTTCGTGATCCGAACCGAGATCGGCGTTGGGTTCGTCGAGGAGTTCGAGTGGCTCGACTACGTCTCGGAGGAGCACGGGTTGGTGCTGCGGACGATCGAGATAGTGGAGGAGTACCGAGGGCCGGACAACCAGCCCCTCGGGCTTTTCCGGTCGGTCGAGCGTCTGGAGCGGACAGCGGAGCGGTAGGCGGAGGGATTGTATTTTCGCAGGCCTGCCCGCCGACCTCCGCGCCCATGCCACGCCGCCTCGCTGTCCTTCTCGCGCTCCTCGCCGCGCCCGCCGCCGCGCAGCCGGTGCTCACCGTCGAGCGGATCATGCAGGACCCCGAGACCTGGATCGGCGCGTGGCCCTCGGACGTGTTCTGGACTGACGCGGGCGACGCCGTCTACTTCTCGTGGAACCCGCAGGGGCAGGCTCCGGCCGACTCGCTCTACAAAGTCGCGCTCGGCGACACCGAGCCGGTGAAGGTGAGCGCGGCCGAGCGCCGCGCCCTCCCGCCCCGCTTCGCCGGCTGGCACGCCGACCGGCTCGCCTACGACGCCGACTTCCAGCGCCGCGTCTTCGAGCGCGACGGCGACCTCTGGCTCTACGCCCTCAGCACCGGTGCGCTGCGACGCCTCACCGAGACGCGCGAGCGCGAAAGCGACCCCCGCTTCTCGCCCGACGGCCGGCGCGTCGTGTTCGCGCGCGGCGACAACCTCTTCTCGCTCGACCTCGCCGCGGCGCTCGTCCGGCAGCAGACCGATCTGCGCGAGGGCACCGAGCCGGAAGAGGCGAAGCCGAGCGACCAGGATGCCTTCTTGGAGCGCCAGCAGCTCGGCCTCTTCGATGTCCTCCGCGAGGCGGCGCGCGAGGACTCGCTCCGCGAGGCCGCCGAGGCGCGCGAGACTACCGCCCGCCATTTGCCGCCGACCTACTGGCTCGGCGAGCGCGAGGTGCAGCAGCTCCGCCTCAGCCCGGACGAGCGCTTCGCCACCTTCGTCCTCACCGACGCCGCCAAGCCGACCGAGACGCAGATGACGGATTACGTCACGCGCTCCGGCTATGCCGAGGCGCTCACGGCCCGGCCGAAGGTCGGCGCGCCGGGCGACCGCTACACGCTCGTCGTCCAGGACGTCGCGCGCGACACGAGCTACGCCGTGGACCTGACCACGCTGCCCGGCGCGTTCGACGTGGCGGATTATGCGAAGGAGCGCGGCGAGAGGGCCGACTCCAGCCGGACGCTCATCCCGTTCGGCCCGCTGTGGAGTCCCGACGGGCGCTTCGCCGTGCTCGACGTGCGGACGGCCGACAACAAGGACCGCTGGATCGCCCGGCTCGACCCCGAGGCCGGCACCGTTACCAGCCTCGACCGGCAGCACGACACCGCGTGGATCGCCGGGCCGGGCATCTCGTGGTGGGGCGGCCCGAGCGCCGGCGGCTGGCTCCCCGATCCCTCGGCTCCGCTCGGGACGGGCTCCCGCACCTTCTGGTTCCAGAGCGAGGCCTCCGGCTTCAGCCACCTCTGGACCGTGGACCTGGCGACGGGCGCGGCGCGGCAGGTCACCGAGGGCGACTTCGAGGTGGAGGACGTGCGGCTCTCCCGCGACGGGCAGTGGTTCTACTTCGGCAGCAGCGAAGGCTCGCCCTACGAGTGGCACTATTACCGGATGCCCGTCGGCGGCGGCGCGCGCGAGCGGCTCACGTGGATGGCGGGGCGCAACGACGCCGCCCCCGGGCCGGGCGAGGACTGGCTGGCGCTCCTCCACTCCGAGAGCAACCGCCCCCCCGAGGTGTTCGTCGAGCCGCTGGTGACCTGGGAGGGGCCGGTCGAGCAGCGTCCAATCCTCCAGGTCAACCGCCAGCGGGTGACGACGTCCACGACAGACGAGTGGAACGCGTACCCGTGGCGCGAGGCCGAGATCGTCACCGTCCCGGCGAGCGACGGAGCCGGGGTCCCGGCGCGCATCTACCGGCCCGAGACGCACGGCGCCCGGCCGAACGGCGCGGCGGTGCTCTTCGTCCACGGCGCGGGGTACCTCCACAACGTCCACCGCTGGTGGAGCAGCTACTTCCGCGAGTACCTGTTCCACAACCTCCTCGCCGACCTCGGCTACCTCGTGCTCGACCTCGACTACCGAGGCTCGGCCGGCTACGGGCGCGACTGGCGGACCGCGATCTACCGGCACATGGGCGGGCGCGACCTCCAGGACTATGTGGACGCGAGCCGGTGGGTCGGGGCAGAGTTCGGGATCGGCCCCGAGCGCGTGGCGGTCTACGGCGGCTCCTACGGCGGCTTCCTGACGCTCATGGCGCTCTTCACCGAGCCGGAGCACTTCGGCGGCGGCGCGGCCCTCCGCTCGGTGACCGATTGGGCGCACTACAACCACGCCTACACCGCCAACATCCTCAACACGCCCGCCGCCGACTCGCTCGCCTACGCCCGCTCCTCGCCGATCCGCTTCGCCGCCGGGCTGGAGGACCCGCTGCTGATGTGCCACGGTCTCATCGACACAAACGTGCAGCCGCAGGACATCTTCCGCCTCAGCCAGCGCCTGATCGAGCTGGGCAAGACCGACTGGGAGCTAGCGCTCTACCCCGTTGAGGGCCACGGCTTCGAGGAGCCGTCGAGCTGGACCGACGAGTACCGCCGCGTCCTCGACCTGATCGAGCACAGCATCGGGCCGAGGCGGGCGGGCGGCGAGACGGAGGGATGAGGCGAGCCGTCGGACGCTGCCGAAACGGTCAGGGTGCGTCCCCCCTCCTCGGAGGAGGGGGACAGGGGGAGGTCCTCAACGCCCCCGATCCTCGCAACGCCTCGCCAATTTGTTCTATAGTATTTTCCTTCCTGGCTCCAATCTAACCACGCGCTCCGATGACTACCGTTTCCTCCCTCGTCCGCATCTTCGGGTACGTTACCATCGCTGGGGCTGTGATCGTCGGTCTTGCCGGAGTCACCACTGGCACCCTCAGCGCCGCCGTGTTATGGTCCCTAGCCGCGTCGGCTCTGCTCTCAGGCCTGTTGCTCCTGGCTACATCGGAGGCGCTGGATAACCTGCACCGGCTCGTCCGCTGGGCAGAGGAGGGCGCGAGCATGCACGTGCCGTCTTCAAGCGTGCCGCGTGCCCTGGCACCGCCGCCGATATCGCTTCCGCTCACCTGCCCTTCTTGCCAAACGCAGAATCCGGAGGGTGTGCAATTCTGTCGCGCCTGTGGCGTCGAGATAGGGGAAGCGCTTAGCATCTAATGCTCCTGCTTGTTCTAGGCTCGCTTTCGCTCAGGATGGACTCTCCGAAGGAAGGGGACAGGGGGAGGTCCTCAACGCCCCTGATCCTCGTCGAGCACGAATCGGATAGCCTCCACGACCACCTCCGGTTGCTCGAAGACGAGCCTGTTCTCAAAACGCAGCACGTGGATGCCCCGTGCACGCAAGAACGCTTCGCGCTCCGTGTCGTAGCTCCAGCGCGCCGGGTCGTCGTGGCTCGCCCCGTCAAGCTCGATGGCGAGCTGGGCTTCGGCGCAGTAGAAGTCGAGCACATAGTTGCCGATGCTGTGTTGCCGTCTGAACCGGAGACCGTCGAGTTGGCGTCGGCGCAGCATCTGCCACAGCGTGCGCTCGGCCGGAGTCGAGCGGCGACGCAGCGTGCGACGGATCTGCTTGAGCCGCCTCTGGTTGTCGTAGAACCGCTTTCGTGCCATGCCGTGCGGACCTCCCCCTGTCCCCCTCCTCTGAGGAGGGGGGACGTAGGATCGAGTGGTGTGCTCAACCGAACAACATACGCTGTGGGTCCGAGGCGGGCGGGCGGCGAGACGGAGGGCTAGGCGGTGCGCGTCTGCATTCTCTGCTACGTCTACGAGGACCCCGACGCGCCGCTGGCGGAGGACGACCTCCCCTACGACCCGACCGTCTACCTCGACGGGCACGAGGCGGAGATGGTCTACCTGACGAAGGCGAAGGCCGTGCCGCAGCTCATCGCCCTGGCGCAGCAGGGCTACGACGTGTTCCTCAACCTGTGCGACGGGTCGTGGGACGGGAGCACGCCGGGGATCGAGGTGGTGCAGGC
>JBBSMV010000166.1:0-7063 GCA_038232975.1 Rhodothermales bacterium | reverse complement strand
GTGCTGGCCGCCGGCACGATGGAGGCCGGCAGCCACAGCGTGGTCTTCGAGGCGTCGAGCCTGCCGAGCGGGGTCTACGTCTACCGCCTGACGGCGGGGGCGCAGGTCGAGACCGGCCGGATCACCCTCGTGCGCTAGCGCTCATCCACACGAAAAAGGTAGCGCCGCCTAGGCTCCGGCTCGGGCGGCGCTGCTGCGTTTGCGTGGCCCCGGAGCAGCATGGGGATCAGGAACCGGCACCGTGAAGGGCGCGCTGCCAGGCCGGGTCCGAGAGGACATCGGGAAGCGGACGCGGCGGTGGGGGAGGGGTCGGGCAGTCCTGGAGCCGAAGCTGCCACCAGCCCACGTCGCGCCACGCGCCGGCCTTGAACCCGACGCGCTCATAGACCCCGACAGACTCGAAGCCGAGGGCGTCGTGCAACCGCACGCTCGGCGGGTTCGGAAGCGCGATCCCCGCGTAGGCGTTGACGAAGCCCTGCAACCGGAGTGCCGCCAGGAGCGCCCGGTAGAGCGTGAGCGCGTGCCCCTTCTTCCGGTGGGCCTCATGCACGTAGACCGACACGTCCACCGACCACTGGTAGGCCGCCCGGCTTCGGTGCGAGGTCGCGTAGGCATAGCCGACCACCGCGCCCTCGTCCTGGGCCACGAGCCACGGGTGCGTGCGGAGCGTCTCGCGGATGCGGCGTCGCATCTCAGCCTCATCCGGCGGCTCTACTTCGAAAGAGATAGCGGTCTTCGCGACGACAGGCGCGTAGATAGCGCGAAGCGCCTCCGCATCGGTTTCGGCAGCGAGACGAATCGCTCCCATCAGAGGTCGCCCTGCTGCGGCCGGAGGAGGATTTCTTCGACGACGGTCCGGCCGCTGAGCCGGTGGAGGTCCACGACGGCGCGGGCGATGTCCTCCGCCGGCATGAAGCGCTCCTCGGGGAGGTCGGTGCCGGCCCAGCTCGGGGTGAGCGTGGCACCGGGGAGGAGCGTCGTGACGCGCAGCCCAGTGCCCTTCGTCTCCTCGCGCACGACGCGGGCGAGGCCGAGCAGCCCGTGCTTGGCCGCGCAGTAGGCCGCCCCGCCGGGATAGCCCCGGATCGCTGCGACGGAGGCCATGAAGAAGAGGTCGCCGCGCCCGCGCGCGAGCAGGGCCGGCAGGAACGCTCGGGTGACGAGGAAGGCGCTCGTGAGGTTCACCTCGAGCTGCGCGCGGAAGTCGGCGGGCGCAGTCTCGAGCAGACTGCCGGGCTGGAACGCGCCAGCGTTGTTGACGAGCACATCGGGCGCTCCGAGGCGCTCCAGCACGGCCCCCGCCATCGCAGCGACAGCTTCCTCGTCGGTCACGTCGCACGGGAAGGAGACGGCCTCGGCCCCGAGCGCGCGGCACCGCGCGGCGACGGCGTCGAGCTTCGCCTCGGTCCGAGCGACGAGCGCGAGCCGCGCGCCTTCCTCGGCGGCAAAGGCCTCGGCGAGGGCGGCCCCGATCCCCTGGCTCGCCCCGGTGACGACGACGGTCGGCATGTCAGGGTATCTCCTCGAGCGTGGAGGTGCCTTCGGAGCCGTCGCCGCTGGTCCAGCGCCAGCGCTCGTGTAGGCGGAGGCGGCCGTCGGGCAGCACCTCGGGTGTCGTCTCGCACACGCCGGTCATCACCGCGCCGAGGTCGTTGACGTGGCCGAAGCGCAGGTCGAGCCGGCCCTCGGCATCGGCCGTGGCGACGAGCGTGCCGAGGGCGACCGCACCGCCGCGGTACGTCGCCCACACGACGTGGCCCTCCTGGTGGTACTCGAAGACGGTCTCCTCGCCGACCTCCCCGGTTGGGGAGTTCTGGATCGCCCGAAAGCGCCGCCCGTCGTAGCTGATCGTCGGGGTCATCAGTGTCCGGTCGTGAGCCGCATGAACTCGGCGCGGGTGAGGGGGTTGTCGAGGAACTCGCCGCTGACGGCGCTGGTGGTGGTCCACGAGTTCTGCTTCTCGGCCCCGCGCATCATCATGCACAGGTGCTGCGCCTCGATGACCACGGCGACGCCCTGCGGCTCGAGCACGCGCGCGACGGCATCGCGGATCTGGATCGTGAGCCGCTCCTGCACCTGGAGCCGGCGGGCGAAGACGTCGACGACGCGCGGAATCTTGCTCAGCCCGACGATCCGCCCGTTCGGGATGTAGGCGACGTGCGCCTTGCCGAAGAAGGGCAGCATATGATGTTCACACAGAGAGTATATCTCTATGTCTTTGACGAGGATCATCTCCGAGTAGTCCTCCTCGAAAAGCGCCGAGCGGAGGATGACCTCGGGGTCGAGGCCGTAGCCGTGGGTGAGGAACTGGTAGGCTTTCGCCACGCGCTCGGGCGTCTTGAGCAGCCCCTCGCGCTCGGGGTCCTCGCCGACGAGGCGGAGGACTTCGCGGGCGTGCCCGGCGAGGCGCTCGGTGGTCGCCTCGTGGTAGATGTCGCGCCGCTCGTAGTGCTCCGGCGAGTAGAGGTCCACGGCGAGGTCGGACGCGCCGGGGCCGTAGTGGGCGGGATCGGTGTTGGTGTGGTCGGTCATAGCAGAGAAGACAAAGAGGAGAGGGAGAAGAGGGAAGAGAAAGAGAGCAAGGGAGAGGAGGGTCTTTCTCTCTTTTTGGTCTCTTCTTTCCTTCCTATCTCCTCTCTCGAAACTACTCGCCGCGGTACTCAGCCACGTTGTGCTCGGTCTCGCGGAGGCGGACGCTGTGGAGCCGACCGCTCGGGAGCGCCCCCGCGATCTCGCGCCACACGGCGACGGCGACGTTCTCGGTGGACGGCATCACGCCGTCGAGGAAGTCCACGTCGAGGTTCAGGTTGCGGTGGTCGAGCTTGTCGACCACGCGCTCGTGGAGGATGCGCTTGAGCGCGCCGAGGTCAATGACGTAGCCCGTCTCGGGGTCCGGCTCGCCGGCCACGGTGACGTCGAGCGTGTAGTTGTGCCCGTGCCAGTTCGGGTTGTTGCACTTGCCGAAGGTCTCCCGATTCCAGTCGTCGGACCGCGCCGGGTTGTGGAGCCGGTGGGCGGCGTTGAAGCGGACGGTGCGGGTGACGTAGACGGTCGGCATCGGAGCGTGGGGAGGCGGAGCGCCGGGGTCAGGCTGAACCCGCCGCCGCCGCCCTTCGTTCCTGCTCGCTTCCGCTCAACAGAGGCCGGTGCGGGTACCTTCCCGTGCCGCCTCGCGCGGCCTGTTCTGCTGAGCCGGAACGCCGCACCGCGTTTGCCTCTCTTCTCGCCAAGCTGCCTCGCCATGAGCAAAACCCTCTTCCAACAGATCGCCGACGGCGAGATTCCCGCCGATATCCTCTACGAGGACACGCTCGCCTTCGCCTTCCGCGACATCCACCCGCAGGCCCCGACGCACGTCCTCATCGTCCCCCGCAAGCCGATCCCGCGCGCCGACGAGATCGGCCCGGAGGACGAAGCGCTCGTCGGGCACCTGTTCGTCGTCGCCCGCGCCGTAGCGGAGCAGGAGGGGCTGCGCGACTACCGCCTCGTGATGAACAACGGCGCGGGGGCCGGGCAGTCGGTCTTCCACCTCCACCTCCACCTCCTCGGCGGTCGCCCGATGCAGTGGCCGCCGGGATGACGGTGAGTATCGAAGTGCGAGTGTCGAATGGAAGAGCACTCGTGACTCGGCACCCGTAACTCGAGACTCGATATGATTCGCGTTCAGAACGTCTACGTCACGCGCGGCGGCAAGCAGGTGCTTCACGACGTCTCATTCCACGTCGAGGCCGGGCAGATCGCCGGCTACGTCGGGCCGAACGGGGCGGGCAAGACGACGACGATGGGGCTGCTGACCGGGACGCTCGCGCCGGAGCGGGGCCGGGTCGTCGTGGCGGGCCTCGACGTGGGGGCGCACCCGCTCGAGGTGAAGCGGCGCTACGGGTTCGTCCCCGAGCACGGGCACCTCTACGAGAGCTTCACCCCGGAGGAGTATCTCCTCTTCGCCGGGCGGATGTACGGCCTCGCCGAGGGCCTCGTGCGGCAGCGCCTCGGCGCGCTGCTGCGCTACTGGCGGCTCGGCGACGAGGCGCAGCGCAAGATGGTCGGCTTCTCGAAGGGGATGAAGCAGAAGGTGCTCCTCTCGGCGGCGCTGCTGCACGCCCCGCCGGTGCTCCTGCTCGACGAGCCGCTCTCGGGCCTCGACGCCGAGGCGGTCCTCCTGGCCCGCGCCCTGCTGCGCCGCTGGGCCGACGCCGGCCACACGGTCCTCTACTCGTCCCACCTCCTCGACGCCGTCGAGCGCATCGCCGACCACGTCGTCGTGATCCGCGACGGCCGGATCATCGGCGAAGGCTCGCCGGAGGCGCTCAAGACCGAGACCGCCGCCGCCTCGCTCGAGCTCGCCTTCAGCCACCTCACCGCCACCGAGGACGTGCTCGCCCGGACGGACACGCTGATGGCCGAGGGCTTCGGCGGGTAGGAGAAGAGAAAGAGGAGACAGAAGAGAAAGGAGAGAGAGCGTCTTTCTCTTCTATCTTTTCTCTCTCCTCCCTCTTTTCTCTCTCCTCTTCAGCATCTTGAAAACACTCGGCGTCACCGGCGGGATCGGCAGCGGCAAGTCGGCCGTGTGCCGCCTCCTCGAAACCCTCGGCGCGCGCGTGGTCTACGCCGACGCGCTGGCGAAGCGGCTGATGCACGAGGACGCCGACCTCCGCGCCGGGATCATCGAGGCGTTCGGGGCGGTGAGCTACGACGCGGCAGGGGCGCTCGACCGGGCGCACCTCGCCGCCCGTGTCTTCGGCGACGAGGCCGAGGTCGCCCGGCTGAACGCGCTCGTCCACCCGCGCGTGCGCGCCGCGATGCTCCGGCTGATTGATGAGGCCCGCGCCGACGGCGTCGGGTTGCTCGTCTACGAGGCGGCGCTCCTCTTCGAGACCGGGGCCGACCGGCTGCTCGACGCCGTCGCCGTCGTGGACGCGCCGGTCGAGACGCGGATCGCCCGCGCGGTGGCGCGCGACGGGGTGCCCCGCGAGGCCGTCCTCGCCCGGATGCAACATCAGCTTCCCCCGTCCGCTCTCCGCCGCCGGGCCGATTTCGTGATCGAGAACGACGGCGACCTGGCGACGCTGCGGGTGCAGGTCGAGACGATCTACCGGAGGCTGACAGAGATGTAGGGACATGGCGTATCGTGTCCGGGGAAACGGCGGCGGGGGCGGCCCGTACCACCGGCCTCTTCTCACCCACGCCTCTCCCCATGAAAGCTATCGTCCTCGATTCCTACGGCGGCCCCGACGTGCTCGACCTCCGCGACGTCGAGCAGCCTGCGCCCGGCCCCGGCGAGGTCCTCGTCCGTGTCCACGCCACCTCCGTCAACCCCGTCGACACCAAGATCCGCGAGCGGGGCGGCCGCTACGGGCTGGAGCCGCCTCTCATCCTAGGCTACGACGTGTCCGGCGTGATCGAGACCATCGGCGACGGCGTGGACGAGCTGGAGGTCGGGGACGAGGTGTTCTACACGCCGGAGCTCAACGCGCACGGAGCCTACGCCGAGTACCACGTCGCCGACGCATCACTCGTTGCGTTCAAGCCCGAGAGCCTCTCGCACGAGGAGGCCGCCGCGATCCCGCTCGCGGCCTGCACCGCGTGGCAGGCGCTCATTGACCGCGCCGGGCTGCAGGCCACCGAGACCGTGCTGATCCACGGCGGCGGCGGGGTCGGCCACTTCGCCGTGCAGATCGCCTTCGCCGCCGGGGCGCAGGTCGTCGTCGTCGGCAGCGCCGAGATGGAGGACGACCTGCTCGACCTCGGGGCCGACGAGTTCGTGGACTACGAAGAGGGCGGCTTCGAGGAGGCCGTGGACGAAATCTCCGGCGGGCTGGGCGCGGACGTGGTCTTCGACACCGTCGGCGGCAGCACGCTCGTCGAGAGCATCCCCGCGCTCGCCGAGTACGGCCGCCTCGTCACCATCGTCGGCGACGCGGCGGGCGACTTCGGGCAGGCCTACCGGAAGAACGCCGCGCTCTACCCGATGATGATGGAGCGCGGCGCGGCGATGCTGGACCGCCTCGCCCTGCTCGTCGACAACGGCCAACTCCGCCCGCTCATCGACCGCACGCTGCCGCTCGACGACGTCGCCGAGGCGCACCGGCTGATCGAGGCGGGCGGCCTTAGGGGCAAGATCGTGCTGACGCTGTAGGGCACTTGTAGGGCGGGGCGGGGCGAGAGGTAACGCTTTGCTAACATCGTCCCGGTGCGTCGCAGTGGGCTGTATTTTCAGCGCGGTCTCCAACGCACCGCACTGTGCCGCTCCGCCTGACGATTCCTCGCGCCTTCCACCCGCCGGCCGCTCTGCTCGGGCGGTGGATTCGGCGGCGGGCGCGCGACGCGCGGCAGGCCGAGAGCCGGTACATCGTCGCCGCCGCGCTCGTGCTGACGGTTGCCTCGCTGGTGAGCCAGTGGAGCTGGATTCTGCTCGGCGAGGGCGCGCTCGGAAGCCCCCTGGCGCTCTGGGTGCTCGGCGCGCACGTCGCTGGGGGCCTGCTGCTCGGGTGGGGCTGCCTGTGGGGATGGAAGCCCGCCGTCACCGTCGTCGTCGGCACGGCTGGGGTGGAGATCGGGCAGGGAGACGACACGCTCACGCTCGCCCACGGGGACATCGAGCGTGCCGAGCGGATCACGGCCGCCGCCTACCACCGGCACTGGCGGCGCTACGCGGCGACACACGCCTTCGTGAACCGCCTGCCGACCGAGCTGCTTCTCCTCCGCACCGACGCCGGCCCCGTCGTCCTCGGCCTCGCCCCGGCCGACCTCGACCGCCTCGATTTTTACTTTGCGGAGCGGCTCGACGGACAGGTCGTGGATCGGCTCGTCCCGGCGGTCTAGCTCCGTGCCGTTCGCGCTCCTCCACGAAGACGCCGACACCGACGCCCGCCTCGGGCGGCTCGACACCGACCACGGTAGCATCGAGACGCCGGTCTTTATGCCCGTCGGGACGCTCGGCAGCGTCAAGGCCGTCGGGCCGCGCGAGCTTCTCGAGGATATCGGCGCGCAGATCATCCTCGGCAACACGTACCACCTCTTCCTCCGCCCCGGCACCGAGGTCCTGGAGGCCGCCGGCGGGCTG
>JBBSMV010000165.1:0-7138 GCA_038232975.1 Rhodothermales bacterium | reverse complement strand
TTCACCGTCGGCCGGCTCGACCCGAGCGAGGCGTGGGACCAGATCGCCTTCGAGGGCGACAACCTGACCCTCAAGAATGCCGTCATCGAGGGGGGCACGACCGGAGCGCGCATCAGCGGGCAGAACGCAGTGTTCGAGAACGTCACCCTCTCCGACCACACCACCGGGGTGGCGGTCTCCCACCCCGGCTCGGCCACGATCGAGAGCTCGACCCTCCGGCTCAACACCGTCGGCCTCGACGTGCGCTCGGCGGCGGGCGTCGTCGTCACCGGGAGCGTCATCGAGGACAACGCCGACGGGGTCGTGAGCGGCTACCTCACGGCCCCGGGCGGTGCCGGTGTCTCCGCGCGTAGCGCCTTCACGCTGACGCAGTCGCCGTCGGGGGATTCCACCTTCGTGCGCAATAACACCGGGGCGGGCATCCGCGCCCTCAACACCAACGCGGTCATCACCCACACCAAGATCACGGGCAACGGGACCGCGGGCCTCGGCCTCTCGAACGCGTTCGTGGACCCGTTCACCGACAACGTCGTCGAGAGCAACGGGAGCTACGGGGCCGCCGTCCTCGCGGGCGGCAACCTCCAGATGAGTCCGCCGGTCTCGGGCTACGGCTATAATCGCGTGGCGGGCAACACCGCCGCCGAGGTCCTCGTCCAGCCCGGCGGCTTCGCCTTCCTCGGCTCCTCGACCGACAACGGCCGCAACTCCGTCTACGACCGGCTCAACGGCGGCCTGCTCGTCAAGAACACCTCGGGCACGACGGTCCAGGCCAAGAACACCTTCTGGGACGATTTCCCCTCGCCGCCGCCGGGGGCCTTCACCGGCAGCACGGCCCTCGTCGTCTGGGACCCGGTCTCGCCGTGCGACTACACCGTGAGTCCGCCCGCCTGCATCGGTCTCGGCGGCCGGACCGCCGGGCACGTCGCCGCCGCGCGCGGCCCCGGCGAGGAGATGACGCCTGGCCTGGACGACGAGGTGGAGCTGGACGACCTGGTGGCGCTCGAAGAGGCGATCCAGGCGACGCGCCTGGCGCTCGCGGCCGACCCCACGGCGGAGGACGCGCCGGGGCTGGTCTACGCCCTCGGGGCGCTCCACCGGCAGGACCCGGGTGACCTCCTCGGCGAGTGGGCGACGACGGAAATCCTGCTCGGGGCGCTGCGGGCGGTGCTGGCCGTGCCGGTGGTGCCGGAGGCCGAGCGGGCCACGGGCGAGGCAGCGCTTGAGGTCGAGACCGTCGCGGCGCTCGGGCACGAGGAGTACGAGGCGGCCGGCGAGCTGGTGGCGGCGTGGGGTCCGCTGGCCGAGTCGGAGTCGGTGGCTCGGGTGCTGGGGCTGGTCGCGGCGTCGCTCGACGCCGGAGCGGGCCGCTACGCCGAGGCGTCGGCGCAGGTCGAGGCAGTGGCTCTGTCGGAACCAGACGCCGAGGTACAGGCGGAGCTTCGAGCGGTGGCGGCAGTCTACGCCTGGCGCGCGGAGGAAGGGGGCGGCGCGGGCGCGCAGAGCACGCCGCCGGTGCTGAGCCGCAGGGCGGAGGCGGTGCCGGCGGCAGCGTCGCTGGCGGTGTTCCCGAACCCGGCGGCGGGGCGGGCCGTGGTGGCCGTGGCGCTGCCGGAGGCCTCGGAGCTCCGGCTCGTCGTCTTCGACGTGCTCGGCCGCCGCGTCGCCGTGCTCGCCGATGGCGCGGTCGAGGCCGGCACCCACCGCCTCGCGCTGGAGGCGGCGCGGCTGCCCTCGGGGGTCTACCTCGTGCGCGCCGAGCTGAGCCGAGCCGGCGGCGCGGCGCAGGCGCTGACCGCGCGCCTGACGGTGGTCCGATGAGGCGCGCCTTCCTCGACACGCTGCTCGGGGCGCTCCTGCTGAGCTTCGCGCTCGGCGGGAGCGCCCCAGCGTGGGCGCAGCTCGCGGTGGAGCCGGAGAGCCTGGCCGTGGCGCTCGCGCCGGGCGAGCAGGCCGAGCGCGTGCTCACGCTCACCAACGTCGGCAGCGAGGCCGCCTCGTTCTGCCTCTCGTTCGCGCGCCCGCTCCAGCGGGTGGGCGCGGGACTGCGCCTGAGCGAGGCGGCGGCGGGCAGCGCGTGCGGGCCGCTCGGCGAGGTGCTCCTCTACGTGGACGCCGATGACCTCGGCTTCGGGTGGAGTCCCTACGGGCTGACGATGACCCCCGACGGAAGGCTCTTCGTCGCTGAGGTGTATGACGATCGCACGAACGAGTTCACCCCGTCGCTCGGGCTGGTGCGCTCGTTCGAGCACCCGACGGTGGCCGAGCTCACGCCGTTCGCGCTGACGCACGGGGTGACCTACAACCCAGAGACCGGGACGCTGTGGTGGATGAACGTCGAGCAGCAAGGCTTCGACTTCCGCCGGGCGCTGCTCCTGGAGGGTACCCTCGACGGGGTCGCCACCGGGCGGCGCATCGAGCTTCCGCCGCTGATGACCGCCACTTCCCCCGAGCCGCTCCTCCCGAGCCGCCTCAGCTACGACCCGGCCGCGCACCGCTACTACTTCAGCGGCTACTCCTTCGCCGAGGACTCGACGACGGTCTGGGCTGTGGACACCCTCGGCGCGGTCGTCCCCGGCTACCCCATGCGGCAGACAGCCTACCCCGAGGCCGTCGTCATTGGCCCCGACGCCCATGGCGGGGCCGGTGGGGAGCCGGAGGCGGTGCGCCTGGAGCTGGCGGCGTCGCTAGCGGGTGGGGACGGGTTCGACCGCCTCGTGGTGGTGGACCCATGGGGCCGCGACCTCAGCGCGGAGACGCCGCTGCCGGACCTGAGCGGCGGCACGCAGGCCGGGGGCATCGAGGGCGAGCCGCTGCGCAGCCGCACCGACCCGAACGGGCTGCTCTACTCCGCCTTCGGCAACTTCGACACGCACGGCATCGTCGGCATCCGGCCGCACCCGCTGCCGCCGTCGTGGCTTGCCGTGAGCGCGTGGGAAGGAGAGATGGAGCCGGGCGAGAGCACCGAGATCGCGCTCACCTTCTCGTCGGGCACACGCGAGATCGGCAGCGCCTACACCGCCGCCGTGCAGGTGTTCGAGGCCGCGACGGGCACTGCCGTCGAGGTGCCGCTCACTTTCGAGGTCGTGCCCGTCACAGCAGGTGAGGACGAAGCCGACGCGTCTGCGGCCCTGTCGCTCGGGGTATTCCCAAACCCGGCGCGGGGGGCGGCCACCGCCGTGCTCGCGCTGCCCGAGGCCGCTGAAATTCGCCTCGCCGTCTTCGACGTGCTCGGGCGGCGGGTCGCCGTGCTCGCTGAGGGCCTGCTCGCTGAGGGCCACCACCGCTTCGGGCTGGGGGCGACGCTGCCGGCCGGCGTCTACCTCGTGCAGGCCAGCGGCGACGGCTTCACCGCCTCGCGGCGGCTGACGGTGGTCCGATGAAGCGGTCTCTTCGCGCTGCGCCGTCTGTGGCCGGGGCGCTCCTGCTGAGCTTCGTGCTCGGCGGGAGCGCCCCGGCGTGGGCGCAGCTCGCGGCCGAGCCGGAGAGCCTGCGTGTGGCGCTCGCACCGAGTGAGGAAGCCGAGCGCGTGCTCACGTTGACGAACACCGGCAGCGAGGCTGTCTCGTTCTGCCTCAGCTTTGAGCGGCCGCTCCAGCGGGTGGCCGCGGGGCTGCGGCTGAGCCAGGCGGCGACGGGTGCGGCGTGCGGTCCGCCTGGGGAGATACTGCTTCAGGTGGACGGTCAGAGCGCGATGATCGGGTGGCGTCCCTACGGGTTGACGATGACCCCCGACGGAAGGCTCTTCGCCGCCGACAACGGCAGTCTCGACCGAACGCACGAGCTGACGCCGGAGCTGGCGGTGGTACGCTCGTTCGAGCACCCGACGGTGGCGGAGCTTGAGCCCCACCCGGCCACGTGGGGCGTGACCTACACCCCCGACACCGACACGCTCTGGTGGCTCAACGTCGAGCAGGAGGGGGCCGACCTCTACCGCGCCCTCCTCCTGGAGGGCGACCTCGACGGGGTCGCCACCGGGCGGCGGATCGAGCTGCCCATCGCGCAGGAGGCCCCGCCGCCGGATGATGTCATCTACCCCTTCGGCGTCAGCTATGACTCCGCTACCGCGCGCTACTACTACGTCGGTACCTCCCTCGGGGGGACCTCGATGATCTGGGCGGTGGACTCGCTCGGGGCGGTCGTCCCCGGCTACCCCGTCGAGCAGAACGCCTACCCCGAGACGACCAACCTCGGCTTCGGCCCCGACGCCCATGGCGGGGCCGGTGGGGAGCCGGAGGCGGTGCGCCTGGAGCTGGCGGCGTCGCTAGCGGGTGGGGACGGGTTCGACCGCCTCGTGGTGGTGGACCCCGAGGGGCGGGAGCTCGGCATTCCTGAGGTGATGCTGCCGGACCTGACCGGCGGCACGCCGGCCGGGGGCATCCAGAGCAACCCGCTGCGCAGCCGCACCGACCCGAACGGGCTGCTCTACTTCGCCTTCGGCAACTTCGACGCTGTGGGCATCGTCGGCATCCGGCCGCACCCTTTGCCGCCGTCGTGGCTGAGCTTGAATGCGTGGGACGGAACACTCGCGCCGGGCGAGAGCATGGACATCACGCTTGTGTTCTCGTCAGGCACGCGCGCCGTCGGGAGCGCCTACCAAGCGTCGTTGCAGGTGTTCGAGGCCGTGACGGGCGCAGCCGCCGAGGTGCCGCTCTCCTTTGAGGTGGTGCCGGTGACAGACGCCGAGGACGGAGCCGAGGTATCCACTGAAACGTCACTGGCCGTCTTCCCGAACCCGTCGGCGGGGCAGGCGACCGTCGCCGTGGGGCTGCCGGCGCGGGCGGCGCTGCGCGTGGCGGTCTTCGATGTGCTCGGCCGCCGCGTCGCCCTCCTCCACGACGGCCCCGTGGAGGCCGGCCACCACCGCTTCGCACTCGACGCGGCGGCGCTCCCGAGCGGGCTCTACCTGGTGCGGCTAGAGGCGGGGGCGGCACGAATCCTACAGCGCCTCACCCTGGTTCGATAGGACGACAGGCTATGCACTTACAACCCGATGAGGTACCGTCCCATGAAAAGCGTTCGCTACTATCTGCTCGTGCTCCTCGCGCTCGTCCCGGCCCTCGCCGCCGCGCAGCCGCCCGGCGTACCAGACAGCGTCGTCGTCACGGTCGAGGGCATGGCCTACGGTGCCTACGTAGCTACGACCACGCCCCCCATCAACAGACCGATCGGGCCGCTCCCCCTCGTCGCTGCCGAGCCGTTCGACGCCTGCGACGCCTCGGGGCCGCTCCAGAACCTCGACGAACTCGACGGCAGCATCGCCCTCGTCACCCGGGGCGCGTGCACCTTCACCGAGAAGATCGAGAACCTCGCCAGCGCGGGGGCCGAGGCCGTCGTCATCGCCAACAACGATATGGACAACCCGGACGAGCTCTTCGTGATCGGGGGCACCCCGCCGATGCCCGTCGTCCCTGCCGTCAGCGTCTCGTACAACAGCGGGCAGGCCCTCCTCGACGCGCTGCTCTTCGGTCCCACCGACGCCACAATCCGCCCGAGCTTACCCTGCGGACTCGTGAGCCATTTCCTTTCCACCGACGTCGTCCTCACTACCATTTTCAGCGACGGGTTCATCGGCGACACGCCCAGCGCCTTTATCTGCCCCCCCGGTTTCGAGTTCATGGGCGAGAACGGCCTCGCCGTCGGCTCGGTGCTCCTTGGGCAGGTCAGCGGGCCTGATACGACGGTGATCGGTAGCCCGTACGTGTACGAGCCGGAGTACACGGCCACTGCTCCCATCCGCTCGCTCTCGCCCCCCTTCGAGCCACCGTTCGAGGAATTCGACGAGGGGCTTGAGGTCGTCTTCGTCTCGGAGGACCTCGGCGTCGAGATCACCGAGCGGGCCTCCGCCCGCGACGCCGATGCCTTCATCGTCTTCGACCTCCATGCCGAGAACACGACGGACAGTACCCTCACCGGCCTCTACGTCGGCCTCTTCGCCGACTTCGCTGTCGGCGACGGGGAGCAGAACCTCGGGGGGTTTGACGCGGGTACGCATCTCGTCTACGCCTACGCCCCGAGCAGCACCTCGACGAGCTACTTCGGCATGGCCGCCCTGGCTGTAGACGAGGTCGCGGGGTGGACGCTGGCGACGGATGAGGACGCGGCGGACGGCAGCCTCTACCGCGGACTGACGACGCCGGGTGCACCACTCGCCGAGCCACAGGACGTGCGCGCCGTCGTTGGGGTCGGCCCGCTCGACCTCGCAGCGGGAGAGGCAGCCACGGCGCGGTTCGCCCTGGTCGCCGGGGCGGACGAGGCGGCGATCCTCACGAATGCAGCAGCGGCGCAGAGCCTCTTCCCCGTCGCGGCGGAAGCAGCACCGCTGGAGGGCATAGTCGTGCTCGGGCCGGTTTACCCCAACCCGCTCTCGCGCTCGGCGACGGTGTCGCTCACCTTGGTGGAAGCGCAGCGCGCGACCCTCACTGTTTACGATGTGCTTGGGCGTCGCGTCGCCACCCTTCACGACGGGCTGCTCGCGGCCGGGCACCACCGGTTCGCGCTGGCGGCGGCGGAGCTACCGTCGGGGGTATACCTCGTGCGGGCCAACGCCGGGGCCTTTGCGGCCTCGCAGCGGCTGACGGTGGCGCGCTGACACTATCCCCACCCAAGCAGAAAGGCCCGGCCTTCCACGCGACGGCCGGGCCTTCTTTTCCACTCTTCGCAGAGCGCGAGACCTAGACCTCGGCCTCGACGGCGGCGGTGCTGCCGTCGCCGGCCGCGAAGCCCGCGGTCGAGCTTGTAACCCCGCTGACCGCGGCCTGCAGCGCCTCGAGCTCGCGCTTCGAGCCGACCACCAGGTCGCGGTAGCGCCGCAGCCCGGTGCCGGCCGGGACGAGCTGCCCGACGATCACGTTCTCCTTGAGCCCGTGGAGCGGGTCGCTCTTGGCCCCGATGGCGGCGTCGGTGAGCACCTTCGTCGTCTCCTGGAACGAGGCGGCCGAGATGAACGAGTCCGTCGCAAGCGCGGCCTGCGTGATGCCGAGCAGCACGCTCCCGGCAACCGCCGGCTCGGCCGGGCGGACCTCGCCGGGGGTCTTTTCCTCCCGATTCAGCTCGGAGTTGATCTGGCGTAGCTGACGCCGCTAGATCACGGCCCCGATTTCGAGATCCGTATCGCCCGGCAGCGTGGCAACGAACTGGT
>JBBSMV010000164.1:0-7196 GCA_038232975.1 Rhodothermales bacterium | reverse complement strand
CGGAGGGCGTCGAGGGTCATGCCCGCTCCTACGCCCTCCGCCGCCCGCGGCTCCACGCTACTTCTCGGCCGCGACCGGCACCACCATCGGCACCCGGACCTCCATCGTGCGCTCGCCGTCGTCGGAGCGCGGGCCTTCCGGGACCGGCACCTCGAAGGCGACCTCCACCTCCAGGTAAGCCTGGTAGGACTCGCCGCGCGCGGCGGCGGCCTCGTCGAGCTCGAGCACGCCGTCGACGAGGAGACGGCCGGTGCGGCGCACCACGGCGGTCACGTCGAAGTCCATCTCGGCGCGGGCCGCCTCAGCAGGCTCCCCATAGAGCGAGACATCCGGCTCGAACTCCTCCAGCACGGCCACCTCCTCCGTCTCCTCGGTCTCCGGCGAGCCGATGCGGATGCGGGCCGCGTCGAGGCGCTCGTCGAGCAGGCCGGAAAAGGGCGACCCCGAGGCGTCGATCAGGGCCACCTCCGTGACGCGCGCCGAGACCACGTCGCCGACGTCGTAGCCCTCCTGCCGGAGCGCGTCGCGCAGGTACCTCTCCCGCTCGAACGCGACCTCGGCCGGTGCCGGGTCCCCGTCGTAGACGCGGAACTGCACGTCGAAGGCGAGGCGGAAGCGGTACGTCCCCGCCACCGACGGCGTCTGGTACGGGTCGAGCACGAGGTGGGCCTGGAAGCTCGGCGCGAGCAGGTACTCCCGCGCGTAATACTCGTCGATGTAGATGCTTACTTCCGTGCCATAGAGGTAGGACTCCCGACCCACGACCCGGTCGGGGAGGCCGTCGGCCGAGAATACTACCTCGACGTCGTTCAGGAACTCCATGTCGGCCCCCGCCGGGGCCGTCAGCGTGAGCGTAGCGTAGTCGATCAGGTCCACCTCCTGGACCGAGAGGGCGTTGTAGCCCAGGCCCACGAGCGTCGGCATCAAGCTCGCCTCCTGGGGTGCCGTGGTGACCTCGCTCTCAGCGAAGGCGCTGCTCGGCACCTCGAAGGTGAAGGCGGCCGGGAGCGGGTCGAGGGTGCGGGTGGGGCCGCGCCCGCCCAGCGGGAAGTAGACATTCGAGAAGTACGTTGCCTCGAGGAGGAACAGGTCCTCGGCGGTCGAGTCCGGCCCGACGGGGTCAGGCCCGGGACCGCTGGGGTCGTTCGAGTCGCAGGCGGCGAGGAGCACCAGGAGCGAGAGGACGGGGAGCAGGGCAGCGCGCTTGGTAAAGCGGTACATAAGCAAGGAGTAAGGTTAGGTTGAAGCGTAGGAGGCCGGTTTTCCGGCAGAGCGCCGAAGATAGGCCCGCCTCTGCACATGCAGCTTTTGCCTTCTCGTCTTGGTCTAACCCTCACACGGCACCCCGCCTCTTCACTCGCCGTCTCGCTCCTCCTCGAGGATCTCCTCGGCCGCCTCGCGGTCCTCGGCGTCGGCGTCCGGCTCGTCCTGCTCGGCCTCGGCGCGGGGGGTGGCGGCGAGCTCGGCGAAGACGGGGAAGTGGTCGCTACCGACGTCCCCGAGGCGGCGCATCCCGACGAGCGCGAGCGCCTCGGAGTGGAAGACATGGTCGAGCGGCCAGCGCAGGAGCGGGTAGCCGGCGGGGAAGGTCGAGTAGAGGCCCCGACCGATGCGCGGGTCGAGCAGGCCGGAGAGGTCCTGGAAGAGCTTCGTCGTGTAGCTCCACGCCACGTCGTTGAAGTCGCCGGCCACGATCAGCGGACCGTCGTGCCCGGCGACCTCGCGCGCGACGAGGACCAGCTCGGCGTCGCGGTCGTCGGTGTCCTCGGCCGGCCGCGGCGGGCGCGGGTGGATAAAGGCGAAGGCGACCGGCTCGCCGGAGGGCAGCTCGAACTGCCCCCACACCGACGGGATGCTGTCCTCGACGACGGTGCGCACGGCGGCGTCGCGCAGCGGCCAGCGCGAGTAGACCAGGATGCCGTAGGTGTTGTCCAGCGGGTGCTCGGCGGCGTAGGGCAGCGCCTCCCGCAGCGGCTCTACCGCGTGCTGCCACCACGCGTCGGCCTCGAGCATCACCACCAGGTCGGGGTCGGCCGCCTGGACCACGCGCAGCCACTTCTCAGACTCCCGGTTGCTCTGGAGTACGTTCGAGACGACGAGCCGGAACGACCGCGCCTCGGCCGGAGCCTCGGCCTGGGCCGACTGCACGCCGTGGAGCGGGGTGTACGGCCAGATGCGCCAGAGCTGGTACCCGACGCTGAGCACGAGGAGCGCCAGCACCGCCCGGTCCCACCACCGCCGCCGCTCGCGGAAGACTGCGAACAGGCCGAGCGTGGCGATCCCGACGGCGACCAGTTGGGCGCGGGGGAAGTCGAAGATGCGAACCCACCAGTAAGGCTCCCGGATGAGCGGCAGCGCCGTGGCGACGATGAACAGCGCCGCCAGCCCGAGCAGGAGGCGGCGGAGGACGGGGTGTTTAGACATCCTTTTCCTTGCGCTCGCGCTCCTCCTCCTCACTCTCCTCGGCCTTCTTCTCGAAGGCGTGCTCGACGAGGTGCCGGGCGTGCTCGCGGTCACCCGCGTCGGCCTCGGGAGTCTCCTGCGCCAGGTCCGGGCGGTAGGCCAGCTCGGCGAGCACCGGGAAGTGGTCGCTGCCGACGTGGTCGAGCACGCGCATCTCGACCAGGCCGAGGTCGGCGGAGTGGAAGACGTGGTCGAGCGGGTAGCGGAAGAGCGGGTGGTCGGCGTGGAACGTCGCGTAGAGACCCCGCCCGCGGCGCGGGTCGAGGAGGCCGGAGAGCCGCTGGAAGAGGTCCGTCGTGTAGCTCCAGGCCACGTCGTTGAGGTCGCCCACGACGACGACCGGGCGCTCCGCCTCCTCGGCGGCGCGGGCGACGAGGACCAGCTCGGCGTCGCGGAGGTGCGAGTCCTGGAAGGTGTCGGGGCGCGGTGGGCGTGGATGGACGCAGACGAGCCGGAGGCAGGACCCGTCCGGGAGCGGGACGCGCGCCCACACGCTCGGCACCTCGTCCTCGACGAGGCGCTTCACCTCCACGTCTTCGAGCGGCAGGCGCGAGTAGACCACCATCCCATACGTGTCGTCCTGCGGCACCTCGACCCTGTGCGGGTAGTCGTCGCCGAGCACCCGGAGCCTCTCGGCCCACCAGGTGTCGGTCTCGATCGCCACGATGATGTCGGGGTCCTCGGCTGGCACCACGCGCATCCAGCGCTCGACGTCGCGGTTGTCCATCAGCACGTTCGAGACGACGATCCGCACGCTGTGCGCGGGGTGCTCCACGCGCCGGGCCTGGACCGGCGTGAGCGGGGTGTAGACCGCGATCCGCACGAGCTGGTAGACGACGGCGAGCGCGAGCAGGCCGAAGACGATCCACTCGAACGTGTCCATGTCGCCCGTGGCGAGGTTCACGGCGGTGTAGGCCGACAGCACGGCCAGGGCGGCGAGCGCGATGTGGATGCGCGGGAAGTCGAACATCCGCGTCCACCAGTAGGGCAGGCGGACGAGCGAGAGGACGGAGGCGGCGAGCGCGACGAGCGCCAGGACGAGCAGGACGGCCTGGAAGAAAGCGAGCATCAGAGAGACAACAGGCGAGAGGGGCAGCGAGCGAGCCAAGATAGCCACCAAGAACCGAGCCGGTTCTCCCCTCCGCTCGCCTGCTACGCCCGGAAGAACTGCTTGCCGGCCAGCTGCCGGACGAGGCCCTTGAACTCCAGCGAGAGCAGGTAGACGAGCGCCGAGGACGTGTCGAGGCCTGCCCGTTCGCAGAGCGTGTCGAGGTGGACCGGCTCGGCCGTGAGCGCGTCGTAGAGCTTCTTCTCGGCCCCGTTCAGGACGGGCGGCGGCGCGTCGGGCTTCGCCTCCGGCGTGCCCTCGGGTGCCGCTCCGAGCTGCCCCTCGATCTCTTCGAGCAGCTCGTCCACGCTCGTCACGAGCGTCGCGTAGCCCTTGCGGATGAGCTGGTTCGTGCCCTCGCCCGTCGGCGAGAACAGGGCGGCGGGCGCGGCCCAGACCTCGCGGTTCTGCTCGAGGGCCATCCACGCGGTGATGAGCGCGCCGCCGGTCTTCCGGGCCTCGGCCACGAGCGTGCCGAGCGACAGCCCGGCGATGATCCGGTTGCGGCGCGGGAAGTTGGGCGCGTCCGGGGCGGCCCCGAGCGCGAACTCGGAGAGCACCCCGCCCTGCCCGCCGACGATCTGCTCGGCGAGCGTCTTGTGCTTGGCCGGGTAGATGCGGTCCACGCCCGAGCCGAGGACCGCGAGCGTCCGGCCGCCGGCTTCGAGCGCCCCCCGGTGCGCCGCCGCGTCGATCCCGTAGGCCAGCCCGCTGACAATGGTAAACCCGCGCCGCGCCAGCTCGAAGGCGAACTCGTGCGCGACGCGCCGCCCGTAGTCCGTCGCCCGCCGCGTCCCGACGATGGCGACGGCGCGCTCGTCTTGAGGCAGCAGGTCGCCGCGGAGCCAGAGGACGGCGGGCGGGTCGTAGATCTGCCGCAGGAGCGCCGGGTAGCGCGCGTCCCACAGCGGCACCAGCTCGGCCCCGACGCGCGCGGCGCGCTCGAACTGCTCGTCCACGGCCGCCGCGCCCTCAAACTCCGCGATGGCCTTGGCCGTCTTGGCCCCGACGCGGTCCACCTGCGCGAGCGCCCGCCGCGGGGCCGCGAGGACCGCCGAGGCCGCGCCGAAGTGCGCCAGCAGCGCCCGGATGCGCCCCGGCCCTACGCCCGGCACGAGCGAGAGCGCCACGAGCGCCCGGAGCTCGTCGGCGTCGGTCGGCGCGGTGCGGGCGAAGAGGTCCACGGCTTCAGGTGTGGAAGAGCGGAAGGGGGAAAGAAAGGAAGATAGGGGAAGCGGGGACGAGCGGAAGCGGGGACGAGCGGAAGCGGGGACGAGCGGAAGCGGGGACGAGCGGAAGCGGGGACGAGCGGAAGCGGGGACGAGCGGAAGCGGGGACGAGCGGCGCGGCGGTGAATCCGAAAATCTTCCGTCCTTCCCATCCTCCACTCTTCCTCTCTTAAACGCTCTTCCGCTCTTCCACCCTTATCCATAGCGCTTCCTTCAGCCGGTCCAGGCCGCGCTGCGCGACCGCCGAGACGGGCAGCACCGTCAGGTCGTCGGGGAAGCCGCTGCGGGCGTCGGCGACGAAGGCGTCGAGCATGTCCGGCGGGAGGAGGTCGGTCTTGGAGAGCGCGACGAGGCGGGGCTTGCCGAGGAGGTCCGGGCTGAACGCCTCCAGCTCGGCCAGCAGGGTGCGGTACTGCGCGCCCGCGTCGTCGGCGTTCGAGGGGATGACGAAGAGGAGGACGGCGTTGCGCTCGATGTGCTTGAGGAACCGGAGGCCGAGGCCGCGCCCCTCGCTCGCGCCCTCGCTGATGCCGGGGCTGTCGGCGATGACGAACGCGCGGTGGTCGCCGAGGTAGACCATGCCGAGGCTCGGCTCGAGCGTCGTGAACGGGTAGTCGGCGACCTTCGGCCGGGCCGCCGAGAGCGTCGAGACGAGGGTGCTCTTGCCGGCGTTCGGGAAGCCGACGAGGCCGACGTCGGCCAAGAGCCGGAGCTCGAGCGTGACCTCGCGCTCCTCGCCCGCCTCGCCGGGCTGGGCGTAGGTCGGGGCCTGGTTGGTGGCGCTCTTGAAGTGGACGTTGCCCTGCCCGCCGCGCCCGCCCTGCGCCAGCACGAGGCGGTCGCCGTCGCGCATCAGCTCGCCGAGGAGAGCATCCGTCTCGCCGTCGCGGGCCACCGTGCCGGGGGGGACACGGAGCACGATGTCGTCGGCCGACTTGCCGGTCTTCTGGGCCTTGCCCCCCGGCTGCCCGTGCTCGGCGAAGTGGTGGCGGTTGTAGCGGAGGTCGAGGAGCGTGTAGAGGTCGGCGTCGGCCTCGAGGAGGACCGAGCCGCCCGCGCCGCCGTCGCCGCCATCGGGGCCGCCCCTCGGCTCGTACTTGGCGCGGCGGAACGTGGCCGCGCCGGGGCCGCCCTTGCCGCTGCGGACGGAGATGGTGACGTAGTCTACGAACTTCATGGGACGTGATTCGCGAGACGTGATTCGTGGGTTTCCTCCTACTTGGAAGCCTTATTTCTGACAGAGGGTAAGCCCCAACGAGCGGAACGTTCTCGAATTCTGTACGATCCTTTCCCGGCTCAACGGCTATGTTCGGCTCCCTCACGTATCACGCATCACGAATCACTTGAAGCACGTAACCCTCTACACCGACGGCGCGTGCAGCGGCAACCCCGGCCCCGGCGGCTGGGGCGTCCTCCTTCAGTCCGGCCCGCACGAAAAAACTCTCAAGGGGGCCGAGCCCGAGACGACCAACAACCGGATGGAGCTGATGGCCGTCATCGAGGGGCTGCGCGCGCTCAGAGAGCCGTGCCGCGTCGCCGTCCACACCGACAGCGCCTACATCGTCAACGCCTTCCGGGAGGACTGGCTAGCGAACTGGAAGCGGCACGGCTGGAAAACGGCCAGCAAGAAGCCCGTCAAGAACCGCGACCTGTGGGAGGAGCTACTCCGACTTAAAGAGATACATGAGGTGGAGTTCATCAAGGTCCAGGGCCACGCCGACGACGAGCGCAACAACTACGTGGACGGTATCGCCGTCCGAGCCATTGACGACCTGCGGATCGAGCTGGGGCTGAAATAGGATTGGCGTCTGGATGCGGTGGACGGTGAGAGGGTGGTGCTAGTCCTCAGGGCGAAGCATGCTTCGCCCCTACGAGTGCTGGGCGCGACAGTGTGGTATTTTTCCAGCTTTGCTTGCCCTCTGCCCGCCGTGCTCCGCCTCGCCCGCGCGAAGAGCCGCCTCGCCGAAGACCTGCTGACGACCATCGGCGCGCTCTTCGGCCCCTTGCGCGGTGGGCTGGCCTTCGCCGTCGTGCTCGTCGGGGCGCTCTTGGCGGCGGCGACGGGGGTGGTCGGCGCGAGCGTCGTGGCAATGGGGCTGATCTCGCTGCCGGTGATGCAGCGCTACGGCTACGACGCGGCGCTCTCGGCGGGCGTCATTACGGCGAGCGGGACGCTCGGGCAGATCATCCCGCCGAGCGTGGTGCTGATCGTGCTGGCGGATCAGCTCGGCGTGTCCGTCGGCGACCTCTTCGTCGGGGCGCTCGTGCCCGGCATCCTGCTGGCCGGGCTGTACGCGCTCTACGTGGCGGGCGTCGCCCTCCTCCGGCCTGAGGCCGTTCCGGCGCTGCCGCCCGAGGCGCGCGCCGAGCGTGGGGCGGCGCTCCTCACCCGCGGG
>JBBSMV010000163.1:0-7200 GCA_038232975.1 Rhodothermales bacterium | reverse complement strand
GCCGGGCGAGGCCGCCGGGGCCGACCTCGGCATCTCGCTCGGGCGCGGCCGGGCGCACCTCTTCAAGCACGGCGAGATTGTCCGCACCGTCCCCGAGGGCGAGATCGTGGAGGCCGTCCTCGAGGCGATTGCGACGTGGGACGAGGAGCCGGTGGGTTCAGTGGACGGTTGACCGTGGGCGGTGGGATTCGGCCGTCATTCGGCATCGCCCAAGTCCTCGTCAGGCACTCTGGCTGTTGAAGGCGCGGACCGTTCGGGCGAGCTGGTGGAGGTGGTGCTCGATGTGGGCCTCCAAAAAGCGGAGCGTCTGCGCGACCGTGAGCGGCCCGCCGACGGCGTGCATCAGCAGCCCCTCGCTCTCCAGCTCCGGCGGCAGCGTCGCCGCGACAGCGCGCCACCGCTCGCCCGCTGCGAGCCACTGCTGCCGTAGCTCGTCGAGACCGATCTCGCCGGTCGGCTCGATGCCGACGCCTTCGGGGACTTTGAACTTCGCCGGCGTCCGTAGCGCCTGGAGCAGGCCCTCCACCGACTTCTCGGACGCCTCGCCGAAGCGCCGCCGGCCCTCGCCCTTTTCGATCTGCCGACCGGCCACGTGCCCCAGCCCGCGCTCGACGATCAGCAGGTGCTCGCCGATCTCCAGCGGCGACCAAGCGCTGGCACTGGGCCTCCGCTCGCGCTGCTCCGGTGGGACCGAATCGAGGGCGGCGAGAAACTCGGCGCGGCGGGCGTCGAGAGCGTCAAGGAGCGGGGCGAGACCGGGCATGGCGACAGAGGACAGAAGACCGTGAGACGGCAGACAAGGGAAAGATAAAGCGTAAAACGTAAGGGTGCCGGTAGCACAAGCGTCGCTACCGGCACCCTTACGTTTCCTTCGGTCTGCTTCGCGGTTACGCTTCACGTTTACGGCTCCACCGCCCTGATCAGCACAGCCTCGCCGCCTAGCTCCACGAGGACGTCCTCGCCGAAGGTGAGGTAGACGGCCTGCTCCGGCGGCAGCCGCCGGGCCAGCGCAAAGTAGGCGTCCGAGAGCTGCGCGACCTCGGCTGCCTCCTCGGGGTCGGTCTCCAGCAGCCCGGCGTCCACCCACAGGTCGCCGCGCCGGTAGAACGCCCGGGTGCCGACCGTCCGCACGGTCTCGACGCGGCGGGCGACGCCCTCGGCTGAATAGGCGACGGCCTCGGCCGGGGCCTGGGCGGCGGCGGCGAGGTTGCCGCGCGCCTGCCGCTGCCCGACGGCGGCCTCGCCGCTGACGGCGTCCATCATCTCCAGCGCTCGGCTCCCCCGGAGGCGGAGGTCGTCGCGCGAGGCGAAGGCGGCGTCCTCCTCGGCGAGGAACGAGGTGTAGGGCGTCAGGATGCCGTACCGCGTCGAGAGCGCGACCAGCTCGTCCACCAGCTCGTCGTTCTGGCCGTCGAGGTCGATCTGCTCCAGGAGGGCAGCGACGCGGCGGGCGGCCCAGAGCGGCTCGATGAAGTCGGAGCGCGTGCGCGCGCCCTCCTCGGCGAGGTCGGCGCGGAAGCTCACGGTGCGCTCGGCGTCCCCGGCGCGGCCCGAGAGGCGGACGGTCACGGCACCGCCGTCGGTGTAGCGCCCGGCCCAGACGAGCTGGCCGCCGGCGAAGAGGTCCGGCAGGTCGCGCGGATAGGCCCGGTTGATGCGGGTCCCGCCGAAGTCAATCGTCAGGTCCGAGAGGACGGGACGCGTGAGGCGGCCGTAGAGGCCGGCGACGCTGGCTTCGAGGTCGTCCTCGGGTCGGACGTATTCTGTGGTGCCGCCGCTCGCTGCGGCGAGGCGCTCGAGGAGGCGGGCGTTCACGTCGTAGCCGACGCCGAACGAGAAGATGCGGGCGTCGGCGTCGTTGGCGGCGCGAGCGTTTTCGGAGATCGCGCCCTCGGCGGTCTCGCCGACCGTCGGGAGGCCGTCGGTGAGGAAGAGGACATAGGCCGGCTGCCCGCTCTCGGGGATCAGCCCGAGGGCCTCGCTGAGCGCGCCGTCGATGTTGGTCGAGCCGCCGGGGCGGAGGCCGTCAACGAAGTCGAGGGCGTCGGCTCGGGTCTCGGCCGCGTAGCGTTGGAGCTCCGGCGCGAAGGCCTCGACGCGGTCGTCGTAGGCGACGACGTTGAACAGGTCGTCGTCGCCCAAGTTGTTCAGCACGAAGGCGAGGGCGTCTCTCGCCTGCTCCATCTTGCGCCCGGCCATCGAGCCGGAGCGGTCGATCACGAAGACGACGGTCTTGGCGAGCGCCTCGGCCTCCGTCTCAGGGATTTCGGGCGCGGCGAGGAGCAGGAAGTAGCCGTCGCGCGCGCCCTCGGGCCAGTGGCTGAGGACCGTCGCGCTGAGCGGCCCGTCGCCGGCCGGCTCGTAGACGAGCTCGAAGTCGCGCCGGAGCCGCACGTCGTCGGCCTCGAAGCGGACGCGCGTCCGGCCGCGCTCGCGCTCGACCTCGACCTCGTGGGACGGGCTGTAGACCGCGCCAATGCCAGTCCCCGAAGCGGGGTCGCTCGCGAGCGTCAGGTTGATGCGGAGCCGCCCGACGGCCTCCTGCTGCCGGGCCAGGCCGAACGGGTAGCTGAACGTCACGCGCCCGCCTTCCCTCGGCGAGACCTCGGTGTAGCGGAAGTGGACCGTGGCCTCGCCGCGCGCCGGCACCGGGAAGACGCTCGTCCGGTACAGCCCGTAGCCGGCGTACTCCATCAGCGCCGGGTCCACCATCCGCCGGACGATCTCCTCGTAGCGGCGGCGGGCCTCGCCCTTCGGCAGCACCTCGCCCGTCAGCTCCTGCCCGTTTGCCACCAGCACGAGGTCCTGCACCGCCGCGCCCGGCGGGATCGGGAACAGGAACTCCGCCTCGACCGGCCGGTCGTTCGGGTTGAAGAGCGTCTGCGTCACCGAGACCTCGGCCACCTGGTCCCGGACGCGCCCGTCCAGCTCGATAGCGGCGATCTCAACGGGGCGCTGCGGGACAGGCACCGGGCGCGGCAGTGGGATGATGATCTGCGCCGAGGCACCGAGCGGCGCGAAGAGGCACAGGGCGAGCACGTAGCGAGTGAGCATCGGAGCGCGGGGTTGGTGAGGCGGACCGTTCGGCCTTCACAACACCTTCGAGCGCTGCTTTATTGCCGGGCCGACGCCGTGACCATTCCGCTCGCCCCTCGTATCATCGCACCTTCACCCGCCTGTTTTGCCAGCCGACCCAAGCATGAGCGCCGACGTAACCGCTCTCGCCGCCGATATCCGCGCCCGTGCCGAGGCCGTGCGCGCCCGCATCGCCGCAGCGAGCGAGCAGGCCGGGCGCGACCCCGCCGCCGTCCGCCTCATCGCCGTCAGCAAAACCTTTCCGCTCGAAGTCGTCCGCGCCGCCGCCGAGGCCGGCCTCGCGGACTTCGGCGAGAACCGGGTGCAAGAGCTGGAGGAAAAGGCCGAGGTCGTCCCCGGCGAGGGCCGCGGCGGCGCGGTGCGGTGGCACCTCATCGGTCCGCTCCAGCGCAACAAGGCGAAAAAGGCCGTCGAGGCCGCCGATGTGTTCCACGCGCTCGACAGCGACCGGCTGGCCGAAGAGCTTGACAGGCGGGCGGCTCAGGCCGGGCGCGTGCTGCCGTGCTTCGTGCAGGTCAACGTCTCGGGCGAGGCCTCGAAGTCCGGCCTCGCCCCGGCGGCGCTCCACGCGTTCTTGGACGGCCTCGCCGCGCGCGAGCACCTCCGCGTCGTCGGGCTGATGACGCTGGCGGCCCCGGCCCGCTCGGCGGCCGAGCTGGAGACCGTCGTCCGCCCGCAGTTCCAGCGCCTCCGCCGCCTCGCCGAGACCTACGACGCGGGCGCGAACCCCCGCCTGACCCTGGAGCGTCTTTCGATGGGGATGAGCGGCGACTTCGAGGTGGCCGTCGAGGAGGGGGCGACGGACGTGCGCGTCGGCTCGGCGCTCTTCGGGCCGCGCGGGTGATGGGGGACGGTGAGACGGGGTGCCAATCTTCGGCGAGGGCCGAGCCTTGCTATTCCCCACCAGGGCGACCACGTGGGGTCGCCCCTACGGGGATGCGCGGTGGGTGGGTACCTTTCCCAGCTTCTCTCGCCCTCTGTCCACCGTCCTCTGTCCGCCGTACCTTCACGCTCATGATCTCCGCCCTCGTCCTCGCCGTCGGAGCCCCCGCGCTCCTCGGCCTCGCCCTCGTGCTGCGCCGCCGGCAGCGCGAGGGCGAGGAGCGCGCCGCCCGGACACTCGGCCAGCTCCGCCGCCGCCACGCGGCGCTCGCCGACCGCCGCGCCGCTCTCGCGCTCGACCTCGCTTCGCTCTTCCGCCGCCCGCCCGCCCAACCCTGACGCCACCGATGAAGCTGACGCCGCTCGACATCCGTACGCACGAGTTCGCCCGGACCCTCCGAGGGTACGACCCCGACGAGGTCAACGCCTTCACCGACATGGTCTCGCGGCAGTGGGAGGAGCTCCAGGACGAGCTGCGCCGCGCCCAGGAGCGCGTCCGCGAGATCGAAGGCAAGATCACGCACTACGAAAAGATCGAGGAGGCGCTCCAGGAGGCCCTCAGCAGCTCGCGCGACGGCGCGAAGCGGACCCAGGAGAACGCCGAGGAGCGCGCCCGCCTGATCGTGGAGGAGGCCGAGCTGCGCGCCGAGCAGATCACCCAGGAGGCCGGCCAGCGGGAGCACCGGCTCCGGCACGATGTGGCCCAGCTCGCGCAGCGCCACGACGAAATCACCGCCCGCCTCCGCCACTTCCTCATGTCCGAGCTCGAGATTCTCGCCCGCCACGAGGACGACCGGCCCATCGGGTTCATGAAGCTCATGCCCTCGGCCCCGGCCGAGGCACTCCCGCCGGTGGAGAACGCACCGCCGTCCGAAGCGCCGAAGGCAGCGGTGCCGGAAGCCGCTGCGCCCGAAGCCGCCGCGCCCGAGCCTCACGAGGCGGAGCACGACGGCGAACCCGGCGGCGAACCTGACGAGGCACCCGAGGAGACGACCTACGCGGACCTCTACGCCCGCGCCGCCGAGGCGAGCCGCGAGCCGGCCGCCGAACCCGCCCCGCTCGACGAGACCGCGCCCGACGAGGCCGAGCCGACGTGGACCCTCCGCTCCATCATCGGCGGCGCGCCCGACGAGGAGATATCGGACGAGGAGATCGCGTCGGCGAAGGCCCCGGCGACGGAGAAAGAGCGCATCCGCCGCATCCTCGAAGACCTGAAGTAAATGGGGGCGCAGGGAAAAGAGGAGGAGCGGAAGGGTTCGCGGTGCCCTGCTCGCCCCGTCGCAGCCGCGCCTGTTCTGGGCGATTCTCCCTATGACTGAGACTGTAGCAGGTCCCCACGCCGTTGCTGCGTACCGTCGCCGCGTCGAAGAGGCTGCCGCATCGGTCCGCGCGCAGACGGCACTCGAGGCCCGGACCGGCCTGATCCTCGGCACCGGCCTCGGCGCGCTCGCCGGCGAGATCGAGGCCGAGGCGACGATCCCCTACGACGCGGTTCCGCACCTCCCGCCCGCGACGGTCGAGAGCCACCACGGGCGGCTGATCGCCGGGCGGCTCGGCGGCGTCCCGGTGTGGGCGATGCAGGGGCGCTTCCACCTCTACGAGGGCTACGGGCCGAAGGAGATCACCTTCCCCGTCCGCGTCCTGGCCGCCCTCGGCGTCGAGACGCTCCTGATCTCGAACGCCGCCGGTGGGATGAACCCGAACTTCCGGCGCGGCGACCTGATGCTCGTCACCGACCACATCAACCTGCAGGGCGCGAACCCGCTCGTCGGGCCGAACGACGAGGCGTGGGGGCCGCGCTTCCCCGACATGAGCGCGCCCTACGACGAGGGCCTCCGGCGGCTCGCCGAAGAGGCCGCCCTGGAGCGGGCCATCAAACTCCAGCAGGGCGTCTACGTCGCCGTCGAGGGGCCGAACCTCGAGACCCGCGCGGAGTACCGGTTCCTCCGCCTCATCGGGGCCGACGCCGTCGGGATGAGCACCGTCCCCGAGGTGATCGTCGCCCGGCACATGGGGCTGCGCTGCCTCGCCGTCTCGGTCATCACCGACGAGTGCTTCCCCGACGCGCTCGCGCCGGTCTCGATCGAGGACGTGCTCGCCGCCGCCGCCGCCGCCGAGCCGGAGCTCACCGCCGTCATGCGCGCCGTCGTGCAGGCGACGGGCTGAGCATTCGCCTTCGGCACTGTTTGCGTTCGGCACCTGTTCGACACTCGACATTCGCCTCTCGACACTGCTGGGATGGACGATATCTGGGACGAGCACCAGTGGGAGGACTTCCTCCGCGAGAGCGACCGCCGCACCGACCTCTACATGCGGTACTGGGACGAGTACGTCCGCCGCGCCCCGCCGCCGCCCGAGGATGCGCCCCCGTCCCGGCACGAGGCCTGGGAGCGCGGCCTCCACGACTGGCTCGCCCGCAAGATGGGCTGGGACCAGGACGACGACCTCCCGCTCTGGCTCGACGACTTCGACGACGAGGACGAGCCGGAGGACGGAGAGGGCGAAGCGTGGAAGGCCGGCCTCGGCGAGGACTACCCCGAGGCGCAGGACGTGTGCGACCTCCCGCTCTACCGGCGCGCCTTCGCCTTTGGCGGCGAGGTGATGGACTGGGCCGAGACCGTGCCCGAAGACGACAAGGACGCGGTCTTCGTGGACTTCTGCTCGAACGCGCTCCAGGTCGGCGCGAAGATCGCCGGGGGGCACGGGATGGGCTACGAGCTCCAGTCGCTCGGCGGCAACATCGCCGTGACGAAGCGGGGGCTGCGCGCGGCCAACCGGGCGCTGGCCGCGCTCCAGCAGCTCCGCGCCGCGCCGTTCATGGACGAGGCCGCCTACCGCCGGCTCTACGAGCAGACCTACGAGGTCCGCAACGCCGTCGGCCTCCACGTCCAGCACCTCCGCGAGCGCTTCGAGCGCGGCATCGAGTAGGGCAAGGGGTGAGGCCGGAAGGCTCCGATCAAAGACCGTCGCCACCTGGCGCGAGAGGGCGAGGTAGGGGGGCAGAGGCAGCGTATCGCTAAGGTGAACAAAACCTGAGCATAAAGTGAGCTTGCATCTAGCCACCTATCACTTTGAGTTGGCTCGCGAAAAAAGGGAAGGTTGCCCGCCTGCGCTCGTAAACAGGCTTGCATCCAAACAATCCTGACCAGCCATGCCGGACAACCTTCGCCTCTACCTCCGTATCCTCACCCACAGGCAGCGGTTCCTCCCCACCGAGCGCAT
>JBBSMV010000162.1:0-7218 GCA_038232975.1 Rhodothermales bacterium | reverse complement strand
GAAGAAGAACGACAGCCGCTGCCCGAACACGTCCACGTCCAGCCCCGCGTCGAGCGCGGCCTCGACGTAGGCGATGCCATTCGCGAGCGTGAAGGCCAGCTCCTGGGCCGCCGTGCTGCCGGCCTCGCGGATGTGGTAGCCCGAGATCGAGATCGTATTCCAGCGCGGGACCTCGTGCGCGCACCACGCGACGACGTCGGTGATGAAGCGCATCGAGGGGCGCGGCGGGAAGATGTAGGTTCCGCGCGCGGCGTACTCCTTGAGGATGTCGTTCTGGACGGTCCCGCCGAGCCTCTGGAGGTCCGCCCCCTGCTCCTTCGCCACGGCGACGTAGAGCGCGAGCAGCACCGGGGCCGTCGCGTTGATCGTCATGCTCGTCGTGACCTCCTCGAGCGCGATCCCGTCGAAGAGCCGCCGCATGTCGTCGAGCGAGTCAATCGCCACGCCGACCTTGCCGACCTCGCCCTCGGCCATCGGGTCGTCGGAGTCGTAGCCGATCTGGGTCGGCAGGTCGAAGGCGCCCGAGAGGCCGCGCGCGCCCTGGCCGCGGAGGTAGTGGTCGCGGGCGGTGGATGCCGCGGCGGTCGAGAAGCCGGCGTACTGGCGCATCGTCCAGAGCCGCTGCCGGTACATCTCGGGGTAGATGCCGCGTGTGAACGGGACCTCGCCCGGCTGGCCGAGGCGCTCGGCGAGGTCCGGCGGGAGGTCGTCGCGCTCGTAGACGGAGGCGACGGGAATCCCGCTGGAGGTGGTGCGCTCGGAGATTTCGGATTGATTCATTGCAATGACGGTCGGGGGGGCGCGGCGGAGGCGAAACCCTAAAGTAGAGCACAGGGCACGACCCGAGCGAACGAGCGCTACCTCCCTACTCGGCCCGGTCCGCGCAGGCGGGTTCAACGGCCGCTGCCCGGTCGCGTCCGCTCAGCACTGTTCGCCGCGCGCTGCCTGCACCACGCACTCCAGGCCCAGCTCGATGCAGCGGAGCTGGAGGCGGACGGCGGTTTCAAGGTCGAGCGCGCGGAGCCGGTGCGGCTCGAGCGCCTCGCCGACGGACTCGCGGCGGCGGAGGCGGAGCTGCAGCTCGGGCAGCTCGTCTCGGAGGGCGAGGTAGGCCGACGGCAGCCCCGGCTCGTGCTCGTATTCGCGCTCGACGACGAAGAGCGGAAGCTCGGTGACGAGGCAGAGCGGGTGGCGCTGCCGCCCGGCGTCGTAGCCGGCGATCCGCGCCAGCTCCATCGAGGAGTAGAAGAACGCGCGCGCCGTCTCCAGGTCGCCCTGCTGTTGGAAGTGCGCCCGCATCGCCGCGCCCTCGGGCGTCGTCGAGAAGCCGGGGTCCACGTACTCGAAGCCTTTCTCCCCGCCGCGGTCGTGGTCGTGGAGGCCGAGGCCCGCCTCGGCCGCGGCAGCGACGAACGCCTCGCGCAGCGCCTCGGTCCGCTCCACCCAGCTCCGCTCGATGAGCAGCATCGCCCCTTCGGAAAACCCCATCCCGTGGAGGCTCACGTGGAGCGCGATCGGCGAGAAGTCGAACAGGAACCGGGAGGCGAGGCGGTTCTCGGCGCGCATCACGGGGAAGCCGAACTCGACGTCGCGCCCCGGCTGCTCGCGGACGCGGTGCGCGAGGTACGGCTCGACCTCGGGCCACGCCTCGATCCACCGGCGGTTGCGGACCTCAGCGTCGGGGTTGACGTGCGGGATGACGCGGAACGTGAACCGCCCGAAGAGGTCGGCGAAGCCGTCGTCCGAGGCGAGCCAGTCGCGGTTCTCGAGCGCACCGAGGACGAAGGTGCGGAGCGTCTCCGGGCCGACCGGCTCGTCGGCGTGCGCGCCTGCGACGAGCGTGACCGTCTCCGGCCCATTGCCGAGGGTGACGCCGCAGAGCGGCCGGCCCTCCTCGCTCGTGCCGAGGTGGTGGAACGCGGCGAGGTCCGGGTTCGCGGCGCAGGCGTGGCGGAGCGCAGCGTGGGCTTCGGCGTCGGTGCGGAAGCGCACGTCCGAGAGGTCGAGGTCCGTGAGGCGCATAAGGCAGGCCAACCCAACCGAGAATAGATAGCTAAGAGAAGAGTAGAGGCCGGAGCTTCGGCTGCAACCAGTCTCCGCTCGGCTCTGTTCCGCCCTCGCCTTCCGTCCCGGCTCAGGCTGTCCCCGTGCGGACGCGCTCGAACGCCTCGGCACAGTGGAGCGCCCACGCCTGCGCCCGGTCGAGGTCGCCCGGCGTCGGCCCCTTGTCGATCTCGAACGTCTCGGCGGCGCGCGTCGCCCCGAGCGCGTCGAGCCGGTCGGCGAGCCGGTGGGCGGCGGTTAGGAAGTACGGGTCGTAGAGGTGGTCGCCGAGACCGACGAGGCCGTAGGCGAGGTGCGAGAGGTCCGGGGCGAGGGCGACGAGCGACTCGTAGAACTCGACGGCGTTGTCGGGGAAGGTCCCCTCGCTCCAGGTGCAGAGCACGGCGATCAGGTGCTCGGCCTCCTCGAGCATCTCCGGCACAGCGTCGGCCATGTCGACGAGCCGCGCCGTCCGTCCGGAGTCCGCCAGGGCGTCGGCGAGGTCGTCGGCAACGCGCTCGGCGTTGCCCGTCTGCGTTCCAACGAGGATGAGGATAGGCGTCTCCACCGAGTAATGAACTGGACATCTCGTGCTGAAGCGCGTAGCTTGCGCTGGCGTGCCGTACCAGTCAAAGCTCCGTTTCGTCCACCTAGCACCAGCCCCAGGTCTCGCCCGACTCGGCGGAGCGCATCACGGGGTGGCCGCTCGCGTGGAAGTGCTTCGTGGCGTGCCGGTTCGGCGACGAAGCGTCGGTATCGATGAACGGCGCGGAGGTGGTCATAGGAATCGGGTTGTTTGGTGTGGAGGGAATCGAGGGCAGCCCGGAGCGCACCGTCCTCGCTAATTTACGAGGTTTTTCTTTCTCCCTCCTCTCCCACGCCTCAAAGCGAGGCGAGGTGGCGGTGCATGAAGTGGACGGCGACGGAGCCTTCGCCGACGGCGCTCGCCACGCGCTTGACGGAGGCGTGCCGCACGTCGCCCGCGACGAAGATGCCGGGGACGTTCATCTCCAGCAGGAACGGCGCGCGTTCGAGCGGCCAGCCGTCGAGGTGGTGCTCCTCCAGGTCGGGACTGGTCGGGACGAAGCCGCGCTCGTCGCGGACCACGACGCCGTCGAGCCAGTCGGTGCGCGGGGCGGCACCGATGAAGACGAAGAGGTAGCGCGTCTCGACCTCGTCGCGCGCGGCCTCGCCGCGCTCGCCGCCGGAGGTTTCGAGCACGAGGCCCTCGAGGTGATTCTCGCCGAGGCACTCGGCTACCTCGGTGTTCAGGCGGACCTCGATCTTGGGGTGCTCCTCGATACGGGCGACGAGGTGCATCCGCTGGTCCGAGAGCAGGAGCGCCACGGGGTCGCCGCGCTCCTTGAGCTCGTCGAGCGCGGCGAGGGCTTCGTCGCCGGAGGCGGCGCGGAGGACGCGGTAGTCCTGCCCGTAGTGGCGGCGCAGGTCGCGGGCGATGGCGCGGAGGACATCGGGGTCGTCGTCTACGACGAGGAGGGCGGGCTTGGGCATCGGGGGCGGGCTGGGTGAGGCGCAGACCGGCGGTGGAACGCTCGTCTTCCCACACGGCTCCCCGCTGCCCCTCGCCCTCGCCGTGCCGGTGCCGCCTCTATCCTTCGGCCTGCGCCGTGCCGCCCACCGCCTCGACGGCCTCCGGGTCCGGGGCGAACGCCTTGACCACGAGGACGGGGCACGGCACCGTCTGCACGACCTTCGAGGCCACGTTCCCCAGCAGCACGTGATCCAGCCCAGTCAGCCCGTGCGAGGTGACCACCACGAGGTCCACGGCGTGCTCGGCGGCGAAGCGCTGGATTTCGTCGGCAGCCTTTCCCTTGACGACGTGGAACTCGGTCCGCTCGCTCGCGCCGGGGTCGCCGAAGCGCTTTTCGAGCGCCGTCCAGGCGACCTTTTCCTGGTCCGGCACCATGCCGTAGATCCGCATCGCGCCGAGCCGGAAGAACGACGGGAAGGCCGGCTCCTCGACGATGTGGAGGATCTCCAGGCGCGCCTGGTGTATCTCGGCCAGCTGCTGGGCGAAGCGGACGCCCCGCTCGGCGAGCGCGGAGAAGTCGAACGGGACGAGGATCCGGCGGAAGAGCACGGAGGCATCAGGGAGGTGAACCTCCAAGATAGCGGATAACGCCCGGCGATAGTAGCGGCGGCGGAAGACAGCGAACAAGGTGTCGGTGGCCGGTAGGCAGTGGACCGTGGTTCGGAGCGCGACGGCCTAGGTACCTCGTCTTCCCTGCCCTTGCTCCGTGTCATGCTCGGGCCCCTCGGTGCTACGGCGCGGGCGCGAGGGAGCTGGCGGCTCCCGGTGCCCTGGACTCTAACGCCAGAGCAGGGCGGCAAGTGCGAGCAGTAGGAGTATCGCCACCGCCACCGGCAGTCTGTACGGATGCGCTCCCTGCCCCTGCGGGGACCCGAAACGCGCCCGTGTTGCGGACTTGCCGCCCGACTCTACCGCACGCTCCGTAGGTTCTCCCGCAGGAGACGGGCAATCCGCTTCGACGTGCGGCTGCGTATCCTCCTCCTCGGCGATCCCGCGGCCGGGGCCGGCAAGCTCGGCGGCCGAAGGCTCGCCCGGCACGGGAGCAGCCCCGACCGAGAGGTAGAGCAACGGCCCCTCCTGACCGAGCCGCACGACCGTCTCGTCGGCGAGCGGCACGCGCTCGACGCGGCGGCCGTCGTGGTAGGTCCCGTTCGTGCTGCCAGCGTCGCGGAGCACCCAGCCCCCGCCCTCGAACAGCACCTCGGCGTGGAAGCGGCTGACGCGGCCCGAGGCGACGTGCAGCGTGGCCCGGATGCCTCGGCCGATCGTGAACGGCTCCGTGAACGCGCGCTCCAGGCCGGGCACGGAGCTGCCCTCGACGCGGACCCGGACGGCGGACCGCGCCTCTGCAGAGGAGAGCGGTGGCAGATGCGAGGAGTACAAAGCGTAAGCACTTACAAGGTCGAAGCCGACGCGGGGCGCGAAGGTAGCCTCGGCTTCTGCCCTAGTCTAACGGCAAGAGTGCCCGAAGCGGGCCATGCTTACTCCAAAGCGCGCGGGCAGACGCGGCGCCTCACGCTGCTTCGCTAGCATTCCGTCTCACCCGGTAGCTCCTCGGTGGGCTAGGCTTGGCGGTCTGCCCCGCCGAGGTATCCCGTCCCCCGGCTCAGTCGCGGCGGCGGTTCTCCGCGAGCGGAACCACCTACTCGTCCCTCCCTAACCCTATTCCGACATTCGGACCCAATCCGGTTGCAGGGAATCGGATTGAGCACTCAGCTCCCACCACCGACGCTCCCGCTCGCTACGCCGTGGGGAGGGAGACGAGTCCTGTAGGACGAGGGGGAGGGGCTGCCTCAGCAAGCGCACGCAGATCAACCGGGCTTGATATGGCCCGTTCCTCCCCCACTTTTCGTTCTACTGATGGTCTCCTACGCGCTGAACCGGGAGGTGGACCCGTAGCACCCTTCCGGCTCGACGGCTCGCTCGCCGACACCTTCGAGCCGCAGGCACCGGAGCCGTTCGGCGACTTCGGCCGGGCCGTGGCCGGGCTGGGCGACGTGAACGGCGACGGGCGCGGCGAGGTCGCCATCGGCGCTCCGTTCGAGAGCCCCGGCGGCGTGGACGGCAGTGGGCGGGTCTCGGTGCGGACGCTCGCGGGCGGCGTGCCGACCGAGCCGGATGCCCAAGCCCCGGCTGCGCTCGCCCTCCACGCCCCCGCGCCGAACCCCGCGCGCGGCACCACGCGGGTCGCCTTCGATCTCCCCGCGTCGGCGCAGGTGCGGCTCGCCGTGTTCGACGTGCTCGGGCGCGAGGTGGCCCGCCTGCTCGATGGCGGCCTCCCGGCCGGCCGGCACGAGGCGACCCTCGACGGGCGCGACCTGCCGAGCGGGGTCTACCTCGTCCGCCTCGTGGCGGGCGGTGCCACGCAGACGCGGCGGCTGACGCTGCTGCGCTGAACGCTTTGCCGCCCACGCCGCGCAGCCCCCGCTGCATGGCTCGCCGCTGCACGCTGTCCTCTACACTCCCAACGACCTAATCCCGACGACGATGAACCGCTACCGCTTCCTCCCCGCGCTCCTCCTCGGAGCCCTCCTCCTCGCCCCGGCCACGCTCGCGCAAGAGCGCCTGGCCCCCACCGACCGCCTCGACGCCGCCGAGCCCCTCCCGCTCGTCGTCCGCCCCGAGGCCGGTGCCGCATTCGGCCTCGAGGACACCCTCCCGGCCGAGCGCCCTGAGCGCTACCGCTACGACCCCGCGACCGGCCGCCCCACCCTCACGCCCGAGGGTCAGGCCGAGGCCGAGCGCCTCGCCGCCGGCCGCCGCGAGGCCGGTCTCGCCTGGCTCCCTAAACCCGACCGCGGCTCCCGAACCACTTCACCGGCGGCCCTGGTCTATCGCAGCGGTGCCCTCGTTCTCACCGTCAACTCGGCCTTCGACAACCCCGACCAGACGCCCGGCGACGGCATTTGCAAAATTGCGCCGTTCAGCGAATGCACGCTCCGGGCGGCGATCCAGGAGGCCGTCGCGCAGCCGGACACGCAGCCGGTCTTCATCGAGTTCGCCATCACGTTCGGCCCGATTGCCAGTTCGGGCGGGGCCTGGACGATCCCCGTCAACCACGACGACGGGTTTGGTGCCAACGGCCGGCTCCCCTACGCCGATCAGCCCGACCTCACAATCAACGGGCTTACGCAGCCGGGGGCGGTGTGCGGCGACCTCAGGGGCGGGACGACCCACAGCCTCAAGGTCATCCTCGATGGGATCAACACCACGAATGGCAATGGCCTCGACTCCATAGAACCTACCTTCACCGTGCGCGGGCTCGTGGTCCAGAACTTCGGCTTCGGCTTCGGGATCAACGCCCTCGGCGAGGGCTCGTTCGCCGAGTGCAACTACGTCGGGACTGACTACACGGGCGAGCTTGCTCGGGGCAACTTCGACGGGCTCTACCTCGACGGCACGGTGTGGAACAACCTCGTCTCGGGCAACCGCGGCAGCGGGATCGTGCCCCAGAGCGGGTTTGTTGGGGTGACGCCATCGCCGCTCATCGCGCGGAACCTCGTCGGGACCGACGACGACGGCCTCCAGGCACTCGGCAACGGTGGCACGGGCATCTTCGTCTGGCGCAATAACCAGGCGGTCATAGACAATGTCGTCTCGGCCAACGGCTTCAACGAGTTCTT
>JBBSMV010000161.1:0-7265 GCA_038232975.1 Rhodothermales bacterium | reverse complement strand
CGGCGGTTCGCCTCGCCGAGGCTGCCGAGCGCGTGCTCGAAGGCGCGGCAGCCCAGCCGCTCGTCCTCGGCGTCGTCGTAGCCGCACCCGCACGTGGACTCTCCCACGGCCGCCTGCTGCTCCAGGTTGCCCGCGACGAGCACGTCGAAGTGATCGCGGACGAGCGCGAGCGTCTCGTCGGAGTGGCCGCAGCAGCCGAGGGCGTCGCCCGCGAAGGCAAGCGTGTCGGCGCCACAGGTGCGGGCGTCGCGGACGGCAGCCTCCAGGGCGGAGACGTTACCGTAGGCGCCGCCCATGACGGCGAGGTGGCGAACGGGAGCGATCCTGCGGACGGGAGCGATCATGGCGTCAGATAGGCTGGGTGACGGAGGGGATACGCTGAGCGGCGGGACGGAGCACGGCCCCGGCGAAGTAGCCCGCCGTACACAGGGCGAGGCCATAGACGTTGATGCCGAGGTCGTCGGCGTAGGGACCCGTGCCAAGGTCCACCCACGCCGGGAAAAGCGAGGCGCCGGTGGCGCTCTCGACCACGAGCGCGACGCCGAAGACGATGCCGGGCCAGAAGGCGAGGTGGAAGCTCGCGGCCCCGGCGCGGCGGACGAACCCGAGCAGCACGATCGGCGCGAGCCCCATTACCATCGTCCCGCTAATTGTCGTCGCCGCGATGACGGCGGGGCCGACGCGCTCGCCTAGGTAGACGGCCAAGAGCGGGAGGTTACCCACGACGGCGACGGCCGCCATCGCCCACCGGCCCCACCGGACCTCGCGCCCCGTCGGCGCCGCGTCGCGCCCGGGCCAGTCCCGCGCCGCCAGCTTCGCCGTGCTCGAGAACGTCGAGTCGAGCGTGGAGCCGGCGCTCGTGAGCATGATGGCGTTGAAGACGAGGAGCATCGGGAGCCCGATGGCCGCCGGCACCGCCACCGACGGGTCGCCCTCGATCCCGAACCGCCGGGCGTAGAGGCCGACGAGGCTGAAGAGCAGGATGAACCCGCCGCTGAGCAGCCCGGCGAGGACGAACCCGCGGAGCATCGTCCGCGGCGGCGTGATGAAGGCGCGGTCGGTGAGGACGGGGTCGTGGAACGGGTAGCTGAGGACCTGGACGAGGGCGAGGGCGCAGAACGTGAGCCCGCCCGCGCGCGTCGCGGCGTCGGCCACGGGCAGCCCCGCCTCGGCGAGGCCGGGGCCGAGCACGACGAGGACAGCGACGAGGAGAACGGCCGCGAGCACCATCTGCGCCGCGTCCGTCAGCAGGCTGCTGCGGAGGCCGCCGCGCACGCTGTAGTAGACCGTGAAGGCCGTCACGGCCAGGGCAGCCACCCAGTAGCCCGCACTCCCCTCCGTCCCGAAGTAGAGCGCCGTCACCTTCGTGTTGGACCACACCTCGTTGAAGAGCCGCACGGCGATGGCCAGGATGAAGAGGCGCGCTGCCGTCGGGCCGTACTTCGACGCGAGGAACCCTGGCAGCGACGTATACCCGCCGCGCGTGCGCAGCACGAAGATGGCCCCGGCCGCGACGAAGAAGCTGAGGTAGTAGAGCGCGTAGCCGACGCCGCCGGTGACGCCAAACGCGGCCGAGAGGCTCGCCGCATTTGCGATGGACTTGGCGAAGATCCAGCTGATAGCCGCGCTCGCCACGAGCACCAGCAGCCCCGGCGGCACCCCGCGCTCGGCCGACCCCGAGAAAAACTGCACCGGCGAGACGCGCCGCGGCGTCAGCATGTAGACGACGAGGCCGTAGCCGAGGAGAACGAGCCAGGGGAGGAGCATAGGGGCGGACCTGGAGGGGCGAAGGGCGAGGCTGGGCCGGAGAAGCGGACCGCCTCCGCCCGGCCTCGCCGTTCTTACGTTCCTACTCGACGATTACGGTTCCTCGCATCTTCGCCCCCTCGTGGGGGACGCAGAAGTAGCGGTACGTGCCGGGGACCGTGAACGTGTGCCGAAACGTGGCCTCTGGATCCAGGGTACCAGAGTCGAAGGCCGGAGCCCCGTCGGGGAGACGAACGCTCTCGGCCAGCGTCGCCTTCGCCGGGTCCGCCGTGACGGTGTGTACGAGGAGCGACGTGTTCCGCCACTCTACCGTCTGCCCTCGCTGGATCGTGACGGTCGCGGGCGTAAACTTCAGGTCGTTCGTCATCATGACGACGGCGTCGGCTTCCGGGGCCGCCGCGCTCAGACCGACGCCAAGGAGGATGAGCCCGGCGAGGGCGAGGAGGCCGAGCGTACGGTGGAACGTGGGATTCATCGTGCTGCAGTTTGTGGGACGATCGGAGGAACAGACTGGAGCTGTGAAGAGGTGGCAGTGGGCGTAGTGCATGGCGTAGCGCATAATCGTCGGACCTCAGCCGCGGTCGGCATCGACTTCGAGGTTCTCGAACATCACGTGCCAGAACGGGAGCGTCATCCCGTTGGGGAGGGTGAAGCCCGTCTGGACAGGGTCCTGCTCGAAGGTGAGTTGTTCGGGGACCGGTTTGAAAGGGGCCACCATGAGGTGGAAGTGCGTCCGCGTCGGAGTCACCTCCTCGTCCGTCGCCAAGCGGTAGCCTTCGGTACGGACGTACTCGGTGAGCATCCCGTGGACGAGGCGGGGTGCATCGACGACCTCCCCGTTCTTGCGGACCTCGCCCATCCCCCAGAAGGCGAGGTAGGCGTATTCGCTCGGCATGAGGGCCGTCCCGATCCCGGTGAAGCCGTGGAGGATGTGATTCGTGACGACGCCACCGAAGGTGGGGAACTCCATGCCGTGCGTGGCGAGCATGGCGCAGCAACGGACCTCGTAGGTGTTCCCATCGCCGTCCTTCCAACTCGCCCGCATCTCGACCTCGTCCTCGGTGGCGGCGGCGTCGGTGGCGGTAGCGTCCGTGGCCGTCAGTTCGAGGACGCCGTCGGGGAGGACGACGTGGGCGTCACCGAAGGGCGAGGGCGCCGCCATCCTGGTGTAGCGCCCGTCCTCGGTCTCGCGCGCCATCGGCGGGACGCCGGTGACACCGGGCGTCCCCGTCGTCATCCTCGGCATGTCGGGCGTGCCGAAGACACGGGCGTCGAGCCGCCGCTGGTCCGGGAGCGCCACGAACACGCCGCCGGAGGGCTGCCGGACCTCCACGGTGATCGGGCCACCGAGCAGGCCGAGTGGGCGCTGGACGTCCTTGTGCGCAGCGAGCGCCAGGGCCGCCGCGAAGACGAGAGTGCGGTTCCGAGTGACCCCGGCCGTGCCGCCGCCAACGGCGAGGCCCTCGTAGTCGTAGGCCATGAGGTCAGCGGGGCTCGTCTGCGGGAGCGCCGTAGAGCGTACCCTCGGGCTGGAAAGCCGCCCACACGAACCAGAAGACGGCGTGGTGGGGGACGGCGTCGAGCGTCTCGCCGCGGAGCGGGCCGTCCACGGCCTCCCCGAGCACGGTCCACGCGCTGCCCGTCTCGGCGTCGCGGAAGCGGCCGTCGCCGGCGGGCTCGAACGTGAGCGTGCGGCCGTCGAGCGACCGGCGGAAGACCCCGACGGCGCCCACGTCCCGCCCCTCGGCGATCGTAGCGCGGTCGAGCGCCGAGGCCGTGCCCGGCGCCCACAGCACCGCCACCGCCTCACCGCCGACCGAATCGTTCACGGCGCGTTCGTCACGGAGCGCGCCGAAGGCGTAGGCGCGGGCCTCGCCGCCGAGCTCGACGCCGACCACGCGGTCCATCGGGCGGAGGCGGCCGTCGAGCGGACCGTCGTAGAGGAAGGGGTCCTGCGAGATGTCGTCGTAGCCGACGTACGGGTTCCGGCCGTAGGGGCGGTCGAAGCCGGTCTCGCGCGAGAGCACGCGGCCGTCCGGGTGCGCCTCGCGGAACGTCTCCCACGCGACGATCGGGGCCGGGAGGAGGTCGAGCTGCGTGCCCGTCAGCCGCCCCACGATGGCCTCGCCGGTAACCTGCTGCCACCAGCTCTCCGTCTGCCGGTCCCACATCACGAGGTCGCTCCGGCGGAGGTTGCCGCTCGTCCCGAACGTGAGCGTCTCGCCCTCGATTTCTGGCCGGACGAACGCGACGGCGGCGTTGCAGAGCGGGCAGTATGTCACCGCCAGCGGGGTCCCGGCGACCTCGTCGTTGACGATCTCGTGCCACGTGAGCACCTGGATCGGGTAGGCCCGCGCCTCCCCGCCGTGGACGAGCGCGATCACGGGCTCGGTGTCCTCAAGCCAATTGTCGGCTTCGTCGGGCGCGACGAATGTGGGATCGTCGAGGGGCGGGATGCCATCACGGGGGGGACCGCCGGAGCGGATCTCGTCGAGCGGGACGCTGTGCGTGCAGAAGTCGGTCCCCCACCCCGCCGGGTCGAACGCGACGCCTTCGGGGACGCAGTCCGTCGTCGGCGTCTGGGCGCAGGCCAGGGGCGCAATAGCAAAGAGGAGGAGCGAGAGCAGCGACGTGCGGAGTAGGGGCATGAGAGAGGGGATCTTGAGATGTCCTGTTGCACGGACGCGTTAATCCGCGGGCGTCTTACCCCTTCACGTCGTGGCTCCGCCGCAGGAGGAGCCGGCGCCGGCCGTGCACCCGTAGCAATGCCGGGCGGTGCGGACCTGCCGCGCCTGCCACGCCCCGAGGTCGAAGTCGGCGACGTGCGGGCGAGCACCGCCGGGCAGTTCGGCCTCCATTTCGAGTTGCTGGTTGAAGTCGCAGTCGAAGAGGCGGCCTTCCCAGCCCACCGAGATCGTGTTCCGGCACATCAGCCCGCCGACGGCCGCAGGGTTGAAGGCGTTGACGAGCCGCTCCATATACGCCTCCGTCATCCCCTTCTCCAGCAGCCATTCGAGGTAGCGCGACATCGGCATGTTGTTGAGCGCGAAGAGCCGGTCGAACGTGACGCCGTGGTGCTTCGCCAGCGCCTCCTTCCACTCCGCCTCCAGCGAGCCCTGGCTGCCGGCGAGGAACGCGCCGACGGGGTTCGTGACGAGCGTGAGCACGCGGTTCGGGTCGCCCTGCCCGTGGCCCGCCGCGTTGAGCCGGCGGAGCGCCTCGATGGACTTGACGTAGGTCCCGTCGCCGCGCTGCGCGTCCGTACCGAGTTGGCGGTAATGCGGGAGCGAGCACGCGACCTCGACGCCGCGCTCGGCCAGCCACGTGGGGAGGTGCTGGTAGCGGCGGACGAGGAGGATCGTGAGGTTGCAGCGGTCGATGACGTGGAGCCCGCGCGCCACGCATTCCTCGACGAGGTACTCGAAGTGTGGGTTCAGCTCGGGCGCGCCGCCCGTCAGATCGACCGTGTGCGCTCCGCTCGTATCGATGGCCCGGAGGCACGCGTCGACGGTCGCACGGTCCATGTTCTCGTCGGTGCGGTCCGGCCCGGAGTCGACGTGGCAGTGGCGGCACGTCATGTTGCACAGCTTGCCGACGTTGATCTGGAAGATCTCCAGCTTCGCCGGCGTGAGCGCGGGCCACCCGCTCGCCGCGAGGTCAGCGTCAAAGTCGCCCGTGCCGGTCGGTCCCCCGTCGATCGCGACGGCGTCGAGGGCGCGGAACTGCTCGGCGGGCTCGGCGAGCGGCGTCCGTCGGGCGTGGAGGCTCGTCGTCCGCTTCGGGCCGTCGGCCACGACCGCGCGCATCTCGGGGCTGAGGACGTGGAGGGCTAAGGAGGGCTCTATCCTGGTAACGTTCCGCATAGGCTTGGGGTCGATGAACGGAGAGCTGTAGCGATGGACGCTCCGACCCCGTGAGTTCTTACCTCCTGCGGAGGCTCCGCCACGTCTGACCCGTGACGAGCTTCGACACAGTCGTCCGGTCAACGCCGTGTCTGCGAGCAATCTCCTGCTGTAACGGCCGGTCCGGCGCTGCCCAGGCTCTCCTGATCTCCTGCACATCGCGGACCGAGAGCTTCGCGCGCCCGTGGCGGCCGCACCGGGACATGTGGTCCATGTTGCCGGCGTGGTCCGTCACTTCGAGGTGCTCGACCCGAACGCACTTCGGGTTGTTGCATCGGTGGTTCGCCACCTCCCCCTCCTCGAGGAAGCGTCCGGAGAGGACGACGGCTCATCTGTAAGCGTAGTCGTGAATGCGCTGGGCTCGGAACTTGCCGCGAGGGTCACTGGCGTCGCCGAAGCTACCCGTCCAGTTGTGACACCCTTCCGGGTCCGTCTCTGTGTCTGCCCGTGCTCGGAAGCGGTCGCGGTCTGTGGGCTCTGGCTTCAGTCCGCTGAGGGTGTGCTTGTCTGCCATAGCTATGGTCGGTAGTGGGCAGATCGGTGCAAAATCTCGCAGTACGTCGCCTCGGCGAGAAGGCCCGTGATCCTGGCCGAACCTCTCACAAACGTCCGGTTTATGATAAGCCGGAGCAGCCGCCCGTGGGGTTCGTGAGGGTGGATTTCAGGGGCGCGTTGGGATGCCCCCTTTTTTGAAAGAGGTGAATGGATCTCTAGTCCGCCACTGGCGTACATTCATTTAAGTCCGCCACTGGCGGACCGATACCCTTCGCGCTCGTCCTCAACCCTCGGCTGCCTCATCGTGCCCTCTGCGTCCCCGCCCGACGATGATCCCTCCGCGCAGGACCCGGTCGGCGGAGTCCTCTTCGTCGAGACGCCGATGTTCTCGAAGCGGCTCCGGGCGCTCTATGACAAACGTGCCCTCGATGCCGAGGGGTACCGCGAGCTTCAGAACGCGCTGTACGAGCGGACGACCCGGATCGACTCCATACCCGGGGTACCCGACGTGTACAAGGCGCGGTGGAAGGCGTCGGGCCGAGGGAAGCGCGGCGGCCTCCGCGTCATCACCTACGACTGCGCCCGGCGCGGCGTCGTCTACCTCCTCATGATCTACGAGAAAGCCGAGCGCGAAGACCTCACGCCCGAGCAGCGGAAGCGGCTTGCGCGGCTCGTCAACGATGAGTTGCGGCCGGAGTGTGAGGAACCGGTGGCGGCCCCTCGGCGGGCATAGCCCATATATAACGTACTCCTTCGAACCACCAGACACCACGATCATGGATGACCAGATGTTCGACGACCTCGAAGAGAGCGTGCGGGAGGCGGGACGCCACGCGCGCGGTGAGTTCGACGTGGCCCCCGAGGCGGTCCACGCACACGGCGTGCCCGATGCCCGGATGATCCGGGAGGCCCAGGGGATGACGCAGACGGCGTTCGCGGCGGCGCTCGGCGTGCCGGTGGGGACGCTACAGAACTGGGAGCAGGGACGGCGGCGGCCGGACCCGGCGGCGGTGACGTTGCTGAAGGTGGCGGCGACGCACCCCGAGGTCCTCCTGGAGTTAGTTTAGTGAAGGGCTGGAGCTACTACTTTCGATGCCTCTG
>JBBSMV010000160.1:0-7268 GCA_038232975.1 Rhodothermales bacterium | reverse complement strand
GGGCTGGGCACCGGGCTGGGGCCAGTCATCGCCCGGGCCGTGTTCCGCGACGAGGCGACCTGGCCCGCGCTCCTCGGCGCGTGCATCGTGGCGAGCGGGGTCGGATACGTCGGCGTCAGCGCCGCCGGGTGGCTGCCGGCGCTCGCGGCGCGGGTGCTCTTCGCCCACGCCGCGAGCGGGGCCAACTGGGTGCTCTCGACGGTCCTCCTCCAGAAGCGCACCGAGGACCGCTTCCGGGGCCGCGTCTTCGCCACCGACTGGCTGCTCGTGACGCTCGTCGAATCGCTTTCGGTGCTGACGGCGGCCCTCCTGCTGGAGGCCGAGGCGGCGGGCCTGCGGACGCTGTTCTTCGCCTTCGCCGTGGTGCAGGTCCTCACTGGGATCGGGTGGCTGCTCGTCGTCGTGCCGCGCGAGCGGCGGGCACAGGAGTCCGGCACGGAGGAGTCCGGCAGCATCCTTGAGTAGGTGGAGGGGTTGCGGCGCGGCCCGCTGAGCCGCGCCGCTTTCGCCCCTCCTCCCACTGTCCCGCCCGATGACTGTAACGAATCGTAACGCAGCCGTTCCGCACGTTCCCTCTGGTGCCGACGCGCTCGGCGAGGTAGAGGCCGCCCTCTTCCAGAGCGAGGCGCTCTACCAGACCTTCCTCGAACAGAGTCCGATTGGCCTGGCTCACCTCGACGCGGCGGGCGTCGTGACGTTCGAGAACCACCGGCTCCGGGCGATCACGGGCGAGGACCCAGACGCCGCGTGGATCGGCCGCCCGGTGGCGGAGATCGGCGGCCTCGACACCCGGCTGCCCGGCCTCGTAGACCGGATGCTCGGCGGCGACGGACCGCTCGGCGAAACCGAGGTCGCCTTCGTGCGGAGCGACGGGGCGACGCGGACCCTGCTCGTGCACGGTGCCCCCATTCAGCACCCGGAGGAGGGGACCGTCGGCGGCGTGCTGATGGTCTCCGACGTCACCGCCGAGCGCGCGCGCGCCGAGAAGCTGCGCCTGCTCAGCCGCTACGACGAGGCCGAGCCGCTCCTGCACCACGCCGCGATCTCGCAGCCCTCCGGCCACGACTTCCTCCGCGACGCCGCCCGCATCCTCGGCGAGACCGCCGGGGCGGACCGCGCCGTCGTGCTGTTCTGCGACGAGGCGAGCGGCACCTATACCGAAGAGGCCCGCTGGAGCAGTGAGGCATCGCCCGCCGCGCTGCCTCTTCGCCGCGCTGCCGAATGCCACGAGGTGGGTGTCTTGGCCGAGACCGTCGGCGCGGCCGACGTCGTAGCCCTACCCTTCGACGCGGAGGGCGACCGGGCGGGCCTGCTCCTCCTGGTCCATGATGCGGAGCCGGCCGGGCGATGGACCGATACGGAGCGTCACGCACTCGCCCGCCTCGGCACGCTCGTCGAAACCCTATGGGCGTGGATGCGAGCCGAGGCGCGCTACCGGCAGGTCGTCGCGAGCATCGAAGACGCCCTGTTCTCGCTCGGGTTCGGCCCCGACGGCGAGCGGGTCTACGCCTTCCTCAGCGAGCAGGTCGAAGCCTTGACCGGCTACAGCGCAGCCGACCTGCTGGCCGGCGACACGCGGTGGCGCGCGCACGTCGTCCACCCCGACGACCGGGCCGCCGTCGAGGCGCACGACCGCGCCCTCCGCGACGGACGCGAGAGCCGCCTCGTCTACCGGATCAGGACGGCCGGGGGCAGGGTCCGCTGGCTGCGCGAGAGCGCCTCGCCGCACCGCGACCGCGCCGGGCGCACCGCCGCCGCCGGCATCCTCTCGGACGTGACCGAGGCGCGCGAGACCGAGGCTGCGCTCGCCCGCACGCGGCAGGACGCCGACTCGGCCAACCGGGTCAAGGCCACCTTCCTCTCGATGATGAGCCACGAGCTACGCACCCCGCTCGGGGCCATTCGCGGCTTCGCCGAGGTGCTCGTCGAAGAGGTCGCCGCGCTCGAGCGGCCCTCCCCCGAAGTGACCGAGTTCGCCACCACCATTCGGGATTCCGCCGACGAGGTGCTCCGGCTCGTCAACGACATCTTCGACCTCGCCAACCTCCAGAGCGGGCGCGTCCTCGTCGAGTGCCGCCCGGTGCCGCTCCACCCCGTCATCGAGGCGGCCGCCCGGAAACACGCCTCCCTGTTCGCCGAGCGCGGCCTCGGCGTCGTGCTCGACCTCGACGCCGCCGCGCCGGTCGTGCTGGGCGAGGCCGGGCGGATCGCCGAGGTGCTCGAGCAGCTCCTCTCGAACGCCGCGAAGTTCACCGATGCCGGTCACGTCCGGCTCGCCACCGAGGTCTGCGGCGACGGCGTGAGGCTCCGGGTGGAGGACACCGGCATCGGCGTCGCGCCGGACTACGTCGGCGAGATGTTCGAGCCGTTCTCGCAGGGCGATAACCGGCTCAACCGGGACTACGGCGGCTCCGGCCTCGGCCTGGCGCTCGTCAAGCGGCTTGTCGAGGCCATGAACGGCACCGTCGCCGCCACGAGCGTGCAGGGCGCGGGCACGGCCGTCGAGATCACCCTGCCCCGTGCGGATGCGTAGGAGTCACGAGCGGAAGAGGGGAAGATTTCAGGGCCTCACCGCCAACCCGACTTCCGCTCTTCCTAATCTTCCGCTCTTGACCGCCGCTCGGTGTTGCCGAGGGCGGCGCGGACGTTGCGCTGGAAGCCCTCGAACTTCGCGCGCTTGACGGGGCTGCCGAGGAAGCGCTCGCGGAAGGCGTCGAGGTCTAGCTCGGCCCACGCGCTCAGCTCCGTGTCGGTGAGGCCGGGCCGTGGGCGGAAGCGCGGCTCATCGGTCGGCCGGCTGAACTTGGTCCACGGGCATACCTCCTGGCAGACGTCGCAGCCGAAGACCCAGCTGCCGATCTCGGAGCCCGTCCCCTCCGGCAGCTCCGCCCCTCGGTGCTCGATGGTGAGGTACGAGATGCAGCGGCCCGCGTCGATCTGATACGGCGCGTCGAGCGCGCCCGTCGGGCAGGCGTCGAGGCAGCGGGTGCAGGAGCCGCAGTAGTCCGCGGCGGCTTCGTCGGCCGGGAGCGGCACGTCCACGATCAGCTCGCCGATGAAGAAGAACGAGCCGAGGTCCCGGTTGAGCAGCATCGTGCTTTTGCCGATCCAGCCCAGCCCGCTGCGCGCTGCCCACGCCTTGTCGAGCACCGGAGCCGAATCCACGAACACGCGCCCGGCGATGCCGCCCGCCGCCTCGTCGAGCCAGTGGTAGAGCGCGTAGAGCTTGTCCTTGAGCACCTCGTGGTAGTCGTCGCCCCACGCATAGCGGCTGATCTTTCCCACCGCCGGATCGGCCGGGTGCTCTTCGGGCTGGTAGTAGGTGTGCAGGACCGAGACCACCGACCGCGCGCCGTCCACGAGCCGGCGCGGGTCCACGCGCTTCTCGAAATGGTTCTCCATCCAGCCCATCGAGGCGTGCCGGCCCTCGAGGAGCCACTGCTCCAGGCGGGCCGCCTCGGCGTCGAGCCGCTCGGCCTTCGCGATCCCACACGCATCGAAGCCGAGGCGACGGGCCTCCGCCTTGAGTGCGTGGGCCAGCCGAACGCGGGCGGCTGAGTCGAAACCGGGCATGGGAAGCAGGGGAGGGTGGACAGAGGAGAGTGAGAAGAAAAAGGAGAGAGAAGAGGCAGGGGAGATAACGTCTCTCCTTTCCTTCTCTTCCCTCTTCTCCCTCTTTTCTCTCTCAGCCCGCTCCTGAGGCTCACAAAGCAGGCGGGCCTGCGAGAGCATGTGCTCCGCAGGCCCGCCTGGTACTGCCTGTCAGCAGGACGGGGGACTTACATACCGTCGTCGTCCATGCCGTCATCGTCCATGTCCATGTCGTTGTCCATGTCCATGCCGTCGTTGTCCATATCCATGTCCATCATGCCATCGCAGGACGTCGGGATGGACTCGGCGCGGCGGCTGCCGGCACCGCCGTCCTCCTTGTAGTTATCGTCCGGCGCGACGCCGAGGCCGCGGGCCTCGATGCGGTTGTCGTCGATGCCGTTCTGGACGTAGTACGCCTCGACGGCAGCGGCACGGCGCTCGGACAGGCGGAGCGGGTTGCTCTCGCGGCTGTCGGTGTAGCCGTTGACCACCGTGCAGATATCCGGGCAGCGCTCGAGGACCGCGACGTTCTCCGCGAGCCGGGACTCAGCCGCGAAGTCGAGGGTGCTCCCGCCACGGTCGAAGTAGACCGTGTTGAGCTCGGTGACCTCGTCGCAGAAGCGGTCGACCACGTTCACGGTAACCGTGCAGATGTCGGTGCCGTTCGCGTTCGTCGCCGTCAGCGTGGCATTGTAGGTGCCGATCTCGTTGTAGACGTGCGTGGCGTTGAGGGTGTTGGCCGTCGTGCCGTCGCCGAAGTCCCACGTGAACGTGATCGGAGGCGTGCCGGTGGCCGTAGCCGAGAAGCTGACCGTCTCGCCGACGTTCGTCGACATAGGCGTGGCGGGGCAGGACGAGAGCACCGGCGCGGCGGCGGGCGGCTCGTTGACCGTAACCAGGCAGGTCTCGGTGTCGTCGTTGCGCGGGCCGGTAGCGGTGAAGCTGACGGTGTAGGTCCCGGGCGAGGCGTAGCTGTGCGTCGCCACGAGGCCGTCGGAGGTCGCGCCGTCGCCCCAGTTCCACATGTAGGTGAGCGGGCCGCTGGCATCCTCGTTCACGAACGCCGTAAACGTGCCGGCCTGCCCGACCTCGAGCGAGGTTGCGCAGTCGATCGTAGCGTCCACGTTGACCCCCGGCGAGCGGAACCAGAAGCGGAAGCCGCCGCCGCCGAGGGCGAGCCAGTCGAAGTCGGCGTTGTCGTTTGCCTGACCCGCCGGGTTGATACCCTGACTCGGATCGGTGCCGTCGATGGCGTTGTCCGGGAAGAGGTAGGCTGCGTTGGCTTCGAGGAAGAGCGAGAACTTGCTGCCGAGCAGCAGGTCGAGGCCGCCGCCGACGAGGGGACCCCAGCCGTCGGTGGTCTCGATGGTTCCCGGTGCAGTATCGGTGACCTCACTGTAGTCCGGCTCGAAGGCATAGCTCACGCCGACCTTGACGTAGGGCGTGATGCGCGAGGAGGGAAAGACGAAGTAGCGGAAGGCCGCCTGAATCTGCGAGCGAGACTCGACGACATCCTGGAACTGATCGTTGACGAACTGCAGCTCCGGGTAGTTGCCATAGTTGTACGCGACGCCAAAGCCGAGCGCCGGCGTGAACTGCCAGCCGATCTCGCCGGCGGCGGCATAGCCGGGTTCGTCAAAGAAGTCGCCGGGGTCGTTGTCCGGCGCTCCATCAATGTCGCCGCCGTAGAGGCCGAGGCCCCCGTAGGCGCTGATGTAAGGAGTCTTGTACGGGCGCGCGACTTGAGCATCTGCCGCCGAAGCGAAGAGCAAAAGGGCCGCGCAAGCCAGCAAGAGCGGAGATTGTAGACGCTTGGTCATGTGTCTTCTCCCTGGGGTGTTAGGCGTTAGACGAGGTGACTGGGGGTGGGCAAAGGGGTCCAGCGGGGCCGAACGATTTCGCGTGCGTGCCGGGGTGAAGCTAGGCACTGAGTAGGCGAAATAATACGGAGACTTGCGATAATACGGGGAAGAGCCTGCGCTTTTCTGCGAAAAAGACGTGCTGGGCAGCGTGCGCACCCTCCCGGCGGCCGGCCGCCGCGTCAACCGAAGACCGGGAATGCGGTTCCGGCCGGCTTAGGGCGACGAGCCGGAGCGATCAGAGCGTGTTTACCAGCTTCTCCAGGTGGCTCTTGGTGTGAGCCGCTCGGTTATGCGAGATGACGCGCTTTGTGGCGAGGCGGTCGAGCACGCCCTTCGTTTCGTTGAGCAGCGCCTCGGCCTCGGCGCGGTCCTCCGTGATTTCGAGCCGTTTGACGAGCGTGCGCATCCGCACCTTCTGGTAGCGGTTGCGGGCGCGGCGCTTGGCATCCTGGCGGACGCGCTTCTTGGCGGATTTGTGCTGAGGCATGGAATCGGGAAGGGGGAGTCTAAAGCTCTAGCGCGGGGCACCGTTCATCGTGAGTATCCTCATCGGCCCGCGAAAGGACTAATTTAACCCACAGCAGTTTGTGGAAACCATGAAATGGTGCCGGTCTCTCCCACGGCCCCTAGAAAAGCGCGCTCCTGCCTCCGCCCTATGACCTCTTTTCTGCTGGACCTCGTGAAGGGACCGCCGGAGCCGCGCACCGTGATCGTCGTGGACGAGAACGGGGTCGGCAACCCGCAGCAGTACGTCGTGCGCCCGCGCCACCTGGTATGGCTCGTGGCCGGGGCGGCATGCGCGCTCGCGCTCGCGCTCGTCGCGGTCGTCTTCCTGACGCCGGTGCGGGCGCTCTTCGTGGGGCCAGACCCCGAGGTGTTCCGCGCGGCGGCCCAGCAGAACGCCGTCCGGGCGGCGGCGCTCGAGGACTCCCTCGCCCTCCAGAACGAGTATCTGACGCGGCTGCGCTACGCGATCGTCGGAGAGCTGGACACGACGGCGGCCGACGAGGCCGACACGGAGCCGGGGGTCCTCGCGGCCGAGGCCCCGCCGCTCGAAGTCCCGGCCGGCCGCTCGGCCGACTGGGCCGACCACCAGCAGCCGGCGCTCGCCCTCGGCCGCCTGGCGGCCGACCGGCGCGCGCGCGGCGAAGACCGCGTCGTCGAGGCGTACCTCGCCAGCCTCCAGTTCCCGGCGCTCCCGCCGGTCCAGGGCTTCACCGCCCGCGGCTTCGACGCAGCGCGCGGCCACTACGGCGTGGACGAGGCCGTCGCCGAGGGCACCCCCGTCCGCGCCATCGGCGACGGCTACGTAGTCTCGGCCGACTGGACCAACGACGGCGGCTACGTGATTGCCGTGCAGCACGCCGACGGGTATCTTTCGGTCTACAAGCACAACAGCCGCCTCCTCAAAACCGTCGGCGACCGGGTGCGGAGCCGCGAGGCGATCGCGCTCAGCGGCAACACCGGCGAGATCACGACCGGCCCCCACCTCCACTTCGAGCTGTGGCGCAACGGGCTGGCGCAGGACCCCCGGCTCTACCTCGTCGGGCTGTAGCGAGGGCACTCCGGGAAGAGCGGAGGAAAGGGAGAGCGGAAGGTTTCACTGCCGTGCCCTTCTCCCCCACTTCCACGCTTTAGATTCCCCCACCCTTTAGATTCTCCAGACGCGTCCGATACGTTACGGGATACCAGAACGTACCGGCTCTCTCCCCCACGCCCATGGCCCTCTTCAAAAGCGGCGCCGCCCCCCCGAGGGGACGGCGGCGGGGGGACGCTCCGGGCCCTGCGGGGGGGGTCGCGAGCAGGGGACGGGGG
>JBBSMV010000159.1:0-7374 GCA_038232975.1 Rhodothermales bacterium | reverse complement strand
ACCTCGGACCTCGAAGAGGCCGTGGACGGCTGCGCGCTCGTCGTCTTCGCCACGCCGTCGCAGTCGGTCCGCGCCGTGGCCGGCACCGTCGCCGCGCACCTCGGCCCGGAGCACACCGTCATCTCCGTGGCGAAGGGGATCGAGGTCGGCACGCTCCTGACCACCACCGGGGTGCTCCGCGAGGCGCTCCCGGCGGCCGACCCCCGCCGGATCGGGGTGCTCTACGGGCCGAGCCACGCCGAGGAGGTCGGCGCGGGCAAGCCGACGACGGTCGTGGTGGCGGTGCCGGACGACGGCGTGGCGCACGACGCGCAGCGGGCCTTCATGACGGACCGGCTGCGGGTCTACGTCAACGCCGACCTCGTAGGCGTCGAGATCGCCGGCTCGGTCAAGAACGTGATGGCGCTCGCGGCCGGGATCGCCGACGGGGTCGGCCTCGGCGACAACGCCAAGGCGGCGCTCGTGACGCGCGGCCTAGCCGAGATCAAGCGCCTCGGCCTGGCCCTCGGCGCGGACCCGCTCACGTTCTCCGGGCTGGCGGGCCTCGGCGACCTCATCGTGACGTGCTTCAGCCGCCACAGCCGCAACCGCTACTTCGGCGAGCAGCTCGGACGCGGGCGGACGCTCGAGGAGGTCGAGGCCGAGATGAAGATGGTCGCCGAGGGCGTCAAGACGACGTGCTCGGCGCGCGCCCTCGCCGAGCGGCACGGCGTCGAGATGCCGATCACCGAGGCCGTCTTCGCCATCCTCTTCGAGCACCTCCGGCCCGAGGACGCGGTCTACGAGCTGATGACGCGGGCGGCCAAGCGCGAGGACCTGCTGGCAGGCGTGATTCGTGCAACGTGATTCGTGAGATCAGGCGCGACCGTTGAGCCAGTCCACGAATCACGTTGCACGAATCACATCCCGAAACCTCCGCCCCGCCTCGGCCATATCCCCGGCATGGACCTCTCAGACGTCAAGCGCTACGTCAGCTCCGGGGAGGGGCTGCACGTCGAGTTCAAGCACCGGGCACCCCGGCCCGAGCGGATCGCCAAGGAGATCATCGCGCTGGCGAACGCGCACGGCGGCAAGCTCTTCGTCGGGGTCGACGACGACGGCACGATCCGCGGGGTGCGCGACGCCGCCGAGGAGACCTTCGCCTTCCGGCAGGCCCTCGGCGCGCACTGCGACCCGCCGGTGCCGTACACGATCGAGGCCGTGCCGGTCACGCACAAGCGCGAGGTGCTCGTCGTGGACGTCCCCGAGAGCCGCGCGAAGCCGCACTACCTCGTCGGGGCCGAGAACGGCAATGGGCAGGCGCGCACGGCCTACGTCCGCGTGGCCGATCAGAGCGTCGAGGCCAGCCGCGAGGCGGTCCGCCTGATGAAGCACGAGCGCGCCCCCGGCGACGTCCAGTTCGAGTTCGGCGACAAAGAGCGCGTGCTGATGCGCTACCTCGACCGCCACGAGCAGATCACCGTCGAGGGCTTCGCCCGGCTCGTGGGCATCCCCCGGCGGCGGGCCTCTCAGACCCTCGTGCTCCTGGCAAAGGCGAACCTGCTGCGGCTGCACCCGCGCGAGGGGGCGGACTACTTTACGTTGGCCTACGACGTGGAGTGAGGGATGGAGGGCGTGGGGGAATGGGGGGAATGGAAAAAAGACCGCCAAGCTAACGAGACCGTCGTGCTCCGAGGAGGCCGGGCGGGCGCAGCGCGCTTTAGCGTCCTCCGGGACTTGTCCCTTTGGCTGTCAGCCCGGTGGTTCACCGCCGGGCGGGGCACCGGGTCTCTGCCCCCGAAGTCCGTTTTTGCAGAGCGAACCAGAGGTGACACAGGTTGACACCCCCGTGTTGTATGTTGCGGAATCCAACGAGCAGGTGCTGCCTGTCGGTTAAGCATCCGTTATTGCAATAAAATCCTATCTGGCGGCTTGCCCGTAGCTTAGAGCCGGCCCACCCGCTCGTATTCGACACACGACTTCCCTAACTCGACACCCCCGCCCGTGCCTGTCGTCGACGTCATCCCCCTCCACGAGACCGCCCGCGCGCGCTACCTCAACTACGCGCTCTCGGTCATCACGAGCCGCGCGCTCCCGGACATCCGCGACGGCCTCAAGCCCGTCCACCGGCGCATCCTCCACGCGATGCACAAGGACCTCCGGCTGACCCCGGACGCGCGCTTCCGCAAGAGCGCCACCGTCGTCGGCTCCGTCATGGGGCAGTACCACCCGCACGGCGACACGGCGATCTACGACGCGATGGTCCGCATGGCGCAGCCGTTCAGCCTCCGCGCCCCGCTCGTCGACGGCCACGGCAACTTCGGCTCGCTCGACGGCGACAACCCGGCGGCGATGCGCTACACCGAGGCGCGGCTGACCCCGCTCGGCGCGTCGTTCTCGGAGGAAATCCGCAAGCAGACCGTCCCGTTCCGCCCCAACTACGACGGCACCCTCTTCGAGCCGGTCGTCCTCCCGGCCCCCTTCCCGAACCTCCTCGTCAATGGCTCCACCGGCATCGCCGTCGGCATGGCGACCAACATGCCGCCGCACAACCTCGGCGAGATCGTGGACGCGGCGGTCTACCTCATCGGCAGCCCGAACGCCCGGGTCTCGACGCTCGTCGAAAAGTTCGTCCCGGCCCCGGACTTCCCCACCGGCGGGCGGATTCTCAACACGCCCGAGGAGCTGCTGGCGGTCTACGAGAGCGGGGAGGGGGCGGTCGAGCTGCGCGGCGGCTACGAGCTCGAGGGCAAGGGCCGGGTGATCCTCACCTCGGTGCCGTATGGTCTTGCCAAAGGCGACCTCGTCGAGAAGATCGCCGAGCACATCCGCACGGGCAAGGTCCCGCAGATCGTAGACATCCGCGACGAGAGCACCGACGAGGTCCGGGTCGTCCTCGAGATCAAGCGCGGGGCCGACGCCGAGGCGGCGCTCGCCTACCTCTTCAAGCACACCCCGCTCCAGACCCGCTTCCACGTCAACATGACGTGCCTCGTCCCGACCGACAACCCGGAGATCGCTGCCCCGAAAAAGGTCAACCTCCGCGAGGCGCTCCAAGCCTTCCTCGAGTTCCGGTTCGAGGTCGTGACCAAGCGGCTGCGCTACGACCTGGAGCTGCTCGAGAAGCGCATCCACATCCTCAAGGGCTTTGTCAAAATCTTCGACGCGCTCGACGAGGCGATCAAGCTGATCCGCTCCTCGAAGAACAAGGCCGACGCCGCCCAACGCCTGATGCACCGCTTCGGGATCGACGACGTGCAGGCCGACGCCGTCCTCGAGATCAAGCTCTACCGGCTCGCCCGGATGGAGGTGGACGCCATCCGCGCTGAGCTGGCCGAGAAGGAGAAGGCGGCGAAGGCCCTCCGCAAGCTGCTCGGTGACGAGAAGGCGCTCTGGACCCTCATCAAGCAGGAGCTCCGCGACCTCAAGAAGCAGTACGCCGACGAGCGCCGCTCGCTCGTCGTCGGCCCCGACGCCGTGCTCGACTACTCGGCCGAGGACTACATCACGAAGGAGGACGTCTACGTCATCGTCACCCGCGACGGGTGGGTCAAGCGGCAGCGCTCCTACACGGAGCTCGACGCGATCCGCGTCCGCGACGGCGACGAGGTGGCCTACGCCCTCGCCGGCTCGACGCGCGCGACGGTCGCCTTCTTCACGAGCGCCGGCCGCGCCTTCACCGCCCGCATCGACGACCTCCCGCAGACGACCGGCTACGGTGACCCCGTCCAGAAGTTCTTCGAGTTCAAGGACAAGGAGCACGTCGTAGGCGTGATCTCGCTCGACGAGCGCGTGCTGCCCGACCCCGCCCCGGCCTCGGACGTGGAGCCGGAGCTGTTCGGCGGCGACGGGGCACCGCCGGATTTGGAGGTCGGCCCGTTCGGGGTCGCGCTCTCGGACGACGGGATGGCGGTGCGCTTCACGCTCGACGCCTTCGCCGAGCCGTCGAACAAGAACGGCCGCGTGTTCATGCGCGTCTCGAAGGGCTGCCGGATCGTCGGGGTGAGTGTGAGCCGGGGCGACGAGAACGTGTGCCTCGCCTCGCGTGAGGGCCGGGCGCTGATCTTCCCGGCCTACCAGGTGCCGGTCTTCAAGAACGCCGCCAAAGGCGTCATCGCCATGCGGCTCGACGCGAACGACCGCGTGCTCGGGTTCGTCCTCTCGGACGCCGCCCGCGAGGGCTTCGAGGTCGAGACCAACCGGGGCCGGACCGAGATCGTGCGGACGACCAAGTTCGAGGTCTCGAACCGGGGCAACAAGGGGCGAGGCGTGATCCAGCGCGGGACGCTCCGCCGCGTCGTCCCGCCGCCGGTCGAGCTGCACCTGAACGGCAAGGACTGACCGACGTATCACCCGCTCGCCAACCTCCTGCTCCGATGCCTACGGTTTCGCTTCCTCCCAACGCCCGCGCGCTCTTCGACTCGCCCGCGCTCCCGCGCCACCTGCGTGCCCTCCAGGACGCGCTAGACGAGGAGGCTACGCGCCGGAAACAGTTCCTCGACGACCTCTCGCCGAGTGACAAGGCCGAGTTCATCAACGGAGACGTCATCGTGCATTCTCCTGCGTTGCATCGTCATAATGCTGTCACCGCGAGGCTCGTCGCACTCCTCCAGCCCTACGCGACGCTCCACGATCTCGGTAAAGTAGTCTTCGAGAAGGCGCTCGTCTCGCTCACCCGGAACGACTACGAGCCGGACGTCTGCTTCTTCGGTCGAGAGAAGACGGCCGAGATCACCGGCGATACGCTCCGCTACCCCGCGCCCGACCTCGTCGCGGAGGTCCTCAGCCCGAGCACCGAGGCGACGGACCGCGGCGTGAAGCTCGAAGACTACGCCGCCCACGGCGTCGCCGAATACTGGCTCCTCGACCCCGAGGCCGAGACGGTCGAGGTCTACGTCCTCGAAGGGGAGGGTTACAGGCTCCGGCTGAAGTCGGACCACGGCACGCTCGCCAGCGCCGCCATCGCGGGCTTCGCCGTCCCCGTCCGCGCCGCCTTCGACGATGCGGCCAACCTCGCCGCCCTCCGCGCGCTGTTGGACGACAAGTAGCCCACCGAGACGAGCCATGCAAACCCGAGAGAAAACCTTCCAACCGACGCGCTACCGCTGGAGCCGCCGGCAGTACGAGCAGATGATCGAGGCCGGCGTCTTCGACGAGGACGCCCGCGTCGAGCTACTCCACGGAGAGGTGGTCACTATGAGTCCCCAGAGCAGCCGTCACGCTACTATTGTCACGCTCGTTGCTGAGGCGTTGCGCGAGGTCGTTGAGGAAGGATGGTACGTCCGCGAGCAGCTTCCGCTCGCGCTCGACCCGGACTCGGAGCCGGAGCCGGACGTGGCGGTCGTGGCAGGGGTGCCGCTCGACTACTTCGATGACCATCCCAGCACGGCACTTCTCGTCGTCGAGGTAGCAGACTGCTCGCGCAAGAAGGACAGTACGGCAAAGGTCGCGCTCTACGCCTGGCACGGCATCCGCGAATACTGGCTGCTCGACCTCGTGGAGTACCACCTCGTCGTCTACCGGCAGCCGGGGCCGGACGGCTACGCCGAGCGCATCGTGCTGTCGTCCGACGAGACGGTGACGGCCCCGGAAACCACGGCACCCATCGCCGTCGAAAACCTGCTTCTCTGAACAGAAACCAACCGACCACGAACGACTGACGACGGACCTCCAATGGCAGACGTAGCAACCCCCACCTATACCGGCAAAGACATCCAGGTCCTCGAAGGGCTGGAGCCGGTCCGCCGCCGCCCCGGCATGTACATCGGCGGGACCGGCAAGGCCGGCCTCCACCACCTCGTCTGGGAGATCGTCGACAACGCCGTGGACGAGGCCACCAACGGCTACGCCTCGCTCATCGAGGTCACGCTCCACCGAGACGGCCGGAGCCTGACGGTCACCGACAACGGGCGCGGCATCCCGGTGGACAAGCACCCGACGAAGAAGGTGCCGACGCTCGAAGTCATCCTCACCACGCTCCACGCCGGCGGCAAGTTCGACGGGGCGAGCTACATCACCTCCGGCGGGCTGCACGGCGTCGGGTCCTCGGTCGTCAACGCGCTCTCCGAAGAGCTGATCGCCGAGGTCAAGCGCGACGGGGCGCTCTACCGGCAGACCTACGAGCGCGGCGCGCCGACCTCGAAGCTGAAGACCGTCCGCAAGGGCGTGCGCGGGACCGGGACGAGCATTTTCTTCCGGCCCGACCCCGAGGTCTTCGAGGCGGTGGACCTCGACGCGGCCGTTATTGCAGAAACCCTCGAAGTCAAGACCTACCTCAATGCCGGGCTCAAGATCGTCTTCAAGGACGAGACGAGCGGGCAGCGCCACGAGTACGAGCACGAGGGCGGCATCGCCGAGTACCTCGAAACCCTCCTCGTCGCCGACCACGCCCGGCCGGTCCATGGGGAGGCGTTCGTCGTCCGCGAGAGCCTCGACGGCGGCGGGCGGATCGAGATCGCGCTCCACTGGACCGAGGCCCCGAAGGAGCAGCTCCGCTCGTTCGTCAACGGCATCCCGACGCGCTTCGGCGGGACCCACGAGCAGGGCCTCAAGGACGCCGTCACGAAGGCCGTCCGCAACTACATCGACACCCACGACCTCGGCCAGAAAAAGCTCGACATCACCGCCGACGACATCCGCGAGGGGCTGTACGGGATCATCAACCTGTTCATCGTCGAGCCGCAGTTCCAGGGGCAGACGAAGGAGCGCCTCAACAACCCCGAGGCCCGGAGCCTGGTGAGCGGTGCTTTGCGGCTCGACTTCGAGCACTACTTGAACGCCCACCCGACCGTCGCCGAGGCCATCATCACGCGCGTGGTGCAGGCGGCGAAGGCGCGCGTGGCGAGCCGCTCGGCAGCGCAGCAGGCCCGCCGGAAGTCCGCCGTCAGCCACCGGTTGAACCTCCCCGGCAAGCTCGCCGACTGCTCCTCCACCGACCCCGCCGAGAGCGAGCTCTTCATCGTCGAGGGCGACTCGGCCGGCGGCTCGGCCAAGCAGGGCCGCGACCGCACCACGCAGGCCATCCTCCCGCTGCGCGGCAAGGTCCTCAACGCCGAGCAGGCGACGCGCTCGAAGGTGAGCGCCAACAAGGAGCTCTCGAACGTCGTCGACGCCCTCGGCTGCGGCCTCGGCGACGACCTCGACGCCTCGACGCTCCGCTACCACAAGGTGATCCTGCTGATGGACGCCGACTCCGACGGGCATCACATCGCCACGCTCCTCTTGACGTTCTTCTACCGCTACCTCCGGCCGCTGATCGACGAGGGCTACGTCTACATCGCGCAGCCGCCGCTCTACCGGATCGACGCCGGGAAGGAGACCTTCTGGGCGCTCGACGAGGCCGACCGCGAGCGCATCCTCAAGAAGCTCGCAAAGGGCCGCGCCAGGCCCGAGCTT
>JBBSMV010000158.1:0-7392 GCA_038232975.1 Rhodothermales bacterium | reverse complement strand
TCATCGTCTCAGATGCAAAGATGGTAGTCATTCCCGCGAAGGCGGGAATCCAGAAGGCGTGCTGGGCGCTCTGGATTCCCGATCGGGGTCGGGAATGACGGTGCTTTTGAGGGAGGTGTCAGAACTTAGCGACCCTGCTCGGCGAGGGGGACAGCTTTTCGGTCCCTGAGCCGGAGGCGGAGCCGACGCGATGGACCGAAAAGCGGGGGGTCAGAAGAGGCACTCCCACCCACCACGTAGAGAGCCAAAGACATGAAGGCGAAGCTGCTCCTGCTCGCGGTGCTCGGAGCCGTGGCGCTCGGCCTCGGGCCGGCGCAGGCGGCGGGCAAGCTCGCGGGGCGCGTCGTGGACGAGGCCGGCGACCCGCTCCCCGGCGTCAACGTCGTCGTCGAGGGGACCGGCGGGGTCGGGGCCGCGACCGACCTCGACGGCTACTACGTCATCCTGAACCTCCCGCCCGGCACCTACGACGTCCGCTTCTCGGCCGTCGGCTACGTCCGCCGGACCGTTCAGGGCGTCCGCGTCGCCTCGGACCAGACGACCACGCTCGACGCCGTGCTCCCCGAGGAGGTGATCGAGGGCGAGGAGGTGGTGGTGACGGCCGAGCGGCCGGTCGTGGACGTGACGCTCACCAGCCAGGTGGCGATCCTCCAGAAAGAGGACATTGACCTGCTCCCGGTGCAGAGCCTCGCCGACCTCGTCGAGCTGCAGGCCGGCGTCGTGGACGGGCACTTCCGCGGCGGGCGCATCGGCGAGGTGCAGTACCAGGTCGAGGGCGTGACGGTCAACAACCCGTTCAACAACGAGTCGCTCCTCCGGCTCGACCGCTCGCTCCTCCAGGAGGTCCAGGTCATCAGCGGCACCTTCGACGCCGAGTACGGGCAGGCGCTCTCGGGGGTCGTCAATGCCGTCCTCCGCGACGGCGACCCCGACGCCTTTGAGCTCAACGCCGAGACCTACTTCGGCGACTACGTCTCGCCCGAGGGCAAGGGCGAGTTCACGAACATCGAGAGCCTCTCCCCGCTCGGCCGCCAGAACTACCAGGCCAGCCTCAGCGGGCCGACCGGGCTTTTCGGGACGACGTTCCTGCTCAGCGGCCAGCGCATCCTCGACGAGGGCTACCTCTACGGCGAGCGCCTCTTCCTGCCGACCGACAGCGTGAACTTCGAGACCGGAGCGCTCCAGCCCACGGGCGACGCGGCGGTGCGTCCGCTCGGATTCAACCGCGAGTGGAGCGCGCTCGCGCGGCTGACCAACCGGACCCTCCTGCCGCGCGTCAAGCTCGCCTACCAGGCCGTCTTCAACCAGTACGAGCGCAAGAACCGCGGGGCCTTCGGCGGGGCCTTCGCCTACCGCCTCAACCCCGACGGGACCAAGACGCAGGAGCAGACCTCGCTCGTCCACGGCCTCGACCTCACGCACACGCTCACAGACCGGCTCTTCTACGAGGTCAACCTCCGCCAGAACTACATTGACTATAAGGACCTCGTCTACGACGACCTCTTCGACCCGCGCTACCTCCTGGCCGGGCCGCCGCGCTCGAACGACAACCTCGAAGACGGGGCGGTGCTCGTCGGGGTGGACCCCGGCCGGTTCGTCCAGAGCACGAACTCGTTCGTCGTCAAAGGCGCGGTGACGTGGCAGGCGACGCGCATCCACCTGCTCAAAGCCGGGATCGAGGGGCAGGTGGCTGACCTCCGCTTCGGCGCGCCGGGTGGGTTTCTGACCGGACTCGAAGGCGGCGGCCTCATCCCCAACGACTCGCTCCCCGAGTTCCGGGTGAGCGACTACACCCCGGTCCAGGGCGCGGCCTACGTCCAGGACCGCATCGAGTGGAACGACCTCCGCGTCCGCGTCGGCCTCCGCGCCGAGGTCTTCGACCCGAACGCGACGGTCCCGAGCGACCCGCAGAACCCGGCGAACGCCATCGCGGGCGCGCCCCCGTCGCGGCCGGTGGACGCCTCGGTCAAGCTCGTCGTCGCCCCCCGCCTCGGGGTCAGCTTCCCCGTCTCGGAGCGGGCGTCGCTGTTCTTCTCGTGGGGGCACTTCTACCAGGTCCCCGGCCTCGGCCAGTTCTTCGCCAACTCCGACTACTCGGTCCTGCGCGACCTCCAGGCCGGCAGCGTCTCGTTCGGCGTCCGGGGCAACCCCGACCTGAGGCCCGAGTTCACGGCGCAGTACGAGTTCGGCTTCAAGGCGGCGCTGACGCCGTTCCTCGGCCTCGACGTGGCGGCCTTCTACAAGGACATCCGCGACCTCCTCGGCGTCGAGTTCATCTCGACCTATGCCGCCGCCGAGTACGCCCGCCTCACGAACGTGGACTTCGGCAACGTGCGCGGCTTCACCGTCGCCCTCGACCAGCGGCGGCTCGGCGCGAAGGAGGGCTTTGGCGTCTCGACGACGCTCGACTACACGCTCCAACTCGCCCAGGGCAACTCCTCGGACCCCCGCGAGACGGCGACGCGCGCCGAGGCCGGCGAGGACCCGCGCCCGCGCGTGGTGCCCTTCTCGTGGGACCAGCGCCACACCGTCAACGGGACGGTCGTCGTCAACAAGCCTCGGAGCTTCTCCGCCACCGCGGTGCTTCGCTTCGGGACGGGCCAGCCCTACACGCCCGACATCGGGCTGCCGGGCTTCGACTCGAGCCTCGGTGCCAACTCCGCCCGCAAGCCGACGACCTTCGTCACCGACCTCCGGGCCGAGAAGTTTTTCTCGCTCGGCGGCGTCACGCTGACGGCCTTCGGCCGCGTCTTCAACCTCTTCGATACCCGCTTCGACAACGGCTTCGTGTTCTCGACCACGGGTAGCCCGTTCTACACGCTCGCCCCCGTCGCCCAGCGCAACCTGCTCGGCGACCCGAGCCGGTTCGCGGCCCCGCGCCGGGTCGAAGTGGGCGTCTCCTTCAACGGCGCGTTGGGGAGGTAGGAAATGGTCAGTTGTCAGTGGGCAATGGTCAACGAGTAGGATGAACCGAGAGCAGCTATGGCGAAAGGTGACGAGCTAGAAGACCGGTTGATCGAGTTCGCGGCGCGCGTGCTGGCGCTGTGCGACGGGCTGCCGAAGACGCTGGCCGGTCGGCACATCGCGGGCCAGATTCTGCGGAGCGGTACGTCGCCGGCTCCGAACTACGGCGAGGCGCGTGGGGCGGAGAGCCGAAAAGACTTCGTGCATAAACTCAGCATCGCGCTCAAGGAGCTAAACGAGACGAAGATATGGCTGCGGATTCTGGAGCGGTCCGAGATGCTGCCGGCCCACCGCATCGAGACCCTCATCGCTGAATGCCGCGAACTGAGCCGCATCCTCAACGCCAGCGTCCAGACGGCGAAGAAAAATAAGTGATCAATGGTCAATTGTCATCGGTTAAAAACGCCACCCATTGACAGTTGACCAATGACCATTGACAATTAAACAACTCCGATGCACCGACTCCTCCCCTTGCTCCTCTTCCTCGCGGCCGTCCCGCTCGCCTCCGCGCAGGAGCTCGAGCCCGTCGTCCCGCCCGAGTTGCGCGGGCAGATCGACGCCGAGCGCCTCGGGCAGCACGACGCCAACCGCCTCCGCACCCGGTTCTACAACTTCGGCATGGTCGGCGACTATCCGCCGGACCCGCAGAGCGTGGACCTCTCGGTGTTCCACTCGGCCGAGGTCCCCAAGGGCACCGGGATGAACTACTCCGACGGCATCACCCCCTTCGTCCTCGCCCAGATCGAGGAGACCGACGGCGGCACTGCGCACATCATGGAGACCGGCTTCCGCGAGCGCCAAGCCATCAGCGCCGTCACCAACCGCGCCATCCGCTTCGAGCCGCGCCCCGGCTACTTCAACGCCGACCCCGCCACCAACGCCGGCCGCTCCGTCGCCGTCTCGAACGACCCCCGCACCTGGCCCGACCAGTGGATAGACAAGCTCGACGACCCCGACGATCCGGGTTGGAGCGGCTCGTGGAACGGCTACTTCGGCAAGCGCCCGGCGGCCGACCTCGAGAGCTTCTCGGTGATGGACGACCAGGCCTACGACACCTTCCGCTACTTCCCCGACAGCCGCGACGAGACGCGGCGCGGCCTCGGCCTCCGCGTCGAGGTCCGCGGCTTCCAGTGGGCCAACCCCCAGGCTGAGGACGTGATCTTCTGGCACTACGACATCGTCAACGAGAGCACCACCGACTACGAGGACATCGTCTTCGGCCTCTACATGGACTCCGGCGTCGGCGGGAGCGCCCTCTCGTGCGACGGCATCTTCGAGAGCGACGACGACAACGCCTTCTACGACGCCGACGCCGGCTCGGGCGCGAGCGACCTCAACCTCGTCTACACCTGGGACAACGGCGGCCACGGCGTGGACCTCCGCAGCAACTGCTCCGACACCGGCTACCTCGGCTACGCCTACCTCGAAACGCCCGGCAACCCCTTCGACGGGCTCGACAACGACGACGACGGGATCACCGACGAGCTGCGCACCAACGCGCCGGGCGAGCGCATCGAGGGGCAGGCCGCCATCCGCGACGCCGTCCTCGCCCGCTACGACCTCGCCCGATTCGAGGAGCAGATCGGCCTGCTCGACGACCGCCCGGCCTTCCGCGCCGGCATCTGGTTCACCGGCGACGAGGACCTCGACTGGGTCGCGGAGCTCCACGACACCGGGGCCGACGGCGTCTTCGGCACCGACGACGACGGCGAGGGCGACGGCGAGCCGACGCGCGGCGAGCCGAACGTGGACGACACCGACCTCGAGGAGAGCGACCAGATCGGGCTGACCGGCTTCAAGTTCAACCGCATCCGCCCCGGCGCGGGCAACCCCAACCAGGAGACCGACGGGATCGTCTTCTACGACGACGGCCGAGCGTGGCCGCGCCGCCTCTACGAGCAGTTCACGAGCGCCGACCCCGGCACAGCCTTCGACGAGCCGCTCGCCACCAACTACAACATCGCCTTCCTCTTTGCGAGTGGGCCGTTCCGGCTGCCGGCCGGCGCGCGCGAGCGCTTCAGCCTCGCCCTCGCCTACGGGGCCGACCTCGTGGACCTCCGCCGGACCGTCCGCACCGTGCAGCAGATCTACGACGCCAACTACCAGTTCGCCGAGCCGCCGCCCGCGCCGACGCTCCGCGCCGAGGCCGGCGACGGCCGCGTGACCCTCTACTGGAACGACGTCGCCGAGCGCGGGATCGACCCCGTCACCAACGAGAACGACTTCGAGGGCTACCGCCTCTACCGCGCCACCGACCCCGACGTCCGCGACGCCCGCCTCCTGGCCCAGGAGAACCCGCGCGGCAACGGCCCCATCGGCCTGCCGATTGCGCAGTTCGACCTCGTGAACGGCATCACCGGCTTCTCCGAGGTCACGGCCAACGGCGAGCAGTACTGGCTCGGGACCGACAGCGGGATCGTCCACACCTACACCGACTCGACCGCCACCAACGGGCAGCTCTACTACTACGCCGTGACCGCCTACGACCGCGGCTCGGTGGAGGAGAGCTTCTTCCCGAGCGAGAACCCGGCGGCCGTCAGCCGGACCCCGCGCGGCGGCGTGATCCTCTCGGAGAACGTGGTCTCGGTCCGCCCCGAGCCGCCGGTGCCGGGCTACGTCGCCGCCACGGCCGCCGAGCCGGTGCAGGTCGCGGGCGAGGGGGTCGGGGCGGTGAGCGTCCGGGTGCTCGACTCCGAGGCCGTCCCCGACGGGCACACGTTCCGGATCGAGTTCGAGAGTGAGCCCGACAGCGTCCGCGCCGAGCGCTACAGCCTCACCGACCTCACCACCGGCGAGGTGCTCTTCACGAGCGGCGAAGACCTCGACGGCTCGGGCGAGGGGATCGCGGGGGCCGGTCTCCAGCCGATCATCGCCACGCCGGAGACCGTGCGCGTGGACTCCGTCGCCTCGGGCTTCACCGGCAGCACCGACCTCGTCGTGGACGCGCGCTACGCGCCGGCCCTCCCGGCGAACCTCCGCCGGCCCGGCTACCCCGAGGACGTCCGGATCGAGTTCGCCGACGTGCCGGTGGACACCTCGCTCTCGGCCATCGGCGTGCCGGCTGTTCCGTCCCGCTTCCGCCTCGTCACGGCCGAGACAGGCACCCAGCTCGACTTCCGCTTCCGCGACCTCGACGGCGACCAGACGCTGAGCGCGCCCGGCGAGTTCGTCGAGGCCGTCACCTACACCCCGGAGGAGCCGACGCGGGCGCGGGCGACGTGGCGCTTCGAGGTGCCCGACGGGGCGAGCGTGCAGAACCCGCCCGGCGCGGGCGACACGTACCGCCTGGAGATCGAGACGCCGTTCACGCGAGAGACCGCGTTCGAGTTCACGACCTCGGGGGCGCGCATAGACGAGGCGCTGGAAGAGGACGTGTTCGAGAACGACGAGCCTTACGTGGTCCCGAACCCTTACGTCGGCAGCGCCTCGTTCGAGCCGGAGCGCTTCGGCGTCTCGGGCCGGGGCATCCGGCGGATCGAGTTCCGCAACATCCCGGCGGGGGCGACGCTCCGCATCTACACCGTGCGCGGGGCGCTCGTGCAGACGCTGACGCACGACGGCTCGGTCGCCGGGATGGTGCCGTGGGACCTCCGCACAAAGGACAACCTCGAGGTCGCCCCCGGCCTCTACCTCTTCCACGTCGATGCCGGGCGCGCAGGCACCCACGTCGGCAAGTTCGCCATCATCAAATGAACCGAACCCGTTTCAGCAGAGCCTCACGGTCGTAGGGACACGCGGCCTCGTGTCCCTACAACGGCCGGGACAACAAATCGTCCAGACGGACGAAGGCCCAACGCCCTATCGCCATGATCTCTCCCAAACGATTTGCCTTCGCCCTGCTCCTGGCGGCGTGCATGCTGCCGAGCTCCTCGGCGCAGACGAATGCCGGCACGACGGTCGGGCAGTTCCTCCTCATCGAGCCGAGCGCCCGCATGGCGGGCATGGGCAACGCCGGGGTCACGAGCGTGGACGAGGCGCTGGCGGCCTACTACAACCCCGGCGCGCTCGGCGCGCTCGACGCCTCGGACGCGCAGTTCACGCACGCCCCGTGGCTGGCCGGGATCACGTACGACCACGCGGCCGTCGCCCTCCGCCTCCCGCGCCTCGGGACCCTGATGCTGAGCGCGACGCTCCTCGACTCCGGCGACATCGAGGTCCGCACCGTGGACCAGCCGCTCGGGACCGGCGAGCAGTACCAGGTGCAGAACGTCGCCTTCGGGGTCGGCTACGGCCGCCGGATCACCGACCGCTTCTCGGCCGGTGCCCAGGTCAACTTCATCCGCGAGACCGTCTGGCGCTCGTCGCTGAGCGCGGTCGGGGTCAACCTCGGCGTTCGGTATCAGCTCGTCGAGGGCGGTCCCGTCCTCGGGGCCAGCCTCGTCAACTTCGGCACGCGCGGGCGCTACGACGGCCTCGACCTCTCGGTCC
>JBBSMV010000157.1:0-7426 GCA_038232975.1 Rhodothermales bacterium | reverse complement strand
ATCGTGGTCTGGTTGACCACGCCGATCCGGCGGAGGTCGCGCGCCGGATCGAAGCCGTCGGTGTGGCGGTCGCGGAAGCGCTCGAAGAAGAAGGCCGCGTCGCGCGCGCCCCGGACGACGGCGGCGAGGTCCTCGGCCTCGTCGAGGTCGCGGACGACGACGACCGGCGCGTCGGCCTTGGCGTGCGAGATCGTCGCGCGCGTCTCCTCGTGGTAGCGCTTGCCGTGGACGACGATCGTATAGTCCTTCCGGCCAATCTGCTCGCTGCGCTTCCAGACCTTCTCGACGAACGGGCACGTCGTGTTGTAGGCCTCGGTCGAGACGCCGCGCGCGGCGAGGGCGGCCTCGATCTCGCGCGTAGTCCCGAAGGCCGGGATGATCACGAGGTCGTCCGGGCCGAGCGCGTCGAAGGGGATGAGCTGCTCGCCGGCCGTGGTGCGCAGGAAGCGGATGCCGCGCGCCTGGAGGTCGTCGTTGACGTGCGGGTTGTGGATCATCTCGGAGAGGAGGAAGATGCGCCCGGCGGCGGCGCGGTCCGGGTGCTCGTCGAGGGCGCGGTAGGCGATCTCGATGGCGTTCTCGACGCCGTAGCAGAACCCGAAGTGGCGGGCGATCTTGAAGCGCACCGGCCCGAAGTCGAGCACGCTCGGGGCGAGGTCGCGCTTGCGCGGGTCGGCCTCGCGCCGCGCCGCCTTGACGGCCGAGATGATGGGGCTCTGGTAGAAGGCGGGGACGTCGAACTGGCGCATCGGGCGGGGGCGAAGCCGGCGGGTCGGGCGCTGATACGTCGGGCGGCGGGGCCGGTTCTACGCGGCTCCCGGCGGGGCACGTGCGGCAGCAGCACCACGGGTACGAGACAGGAAAGGCCCAGGCTGCACGCAGCGGGACGAGGAACCGCGCCGGGCGGCCCTGAGTCTCTTGCGCGCCGGGCACAGTGCAGCCTCCAGGGTGCAGCCCGCGCTACCCCGGCGTCTCCCTCTCCGCCTCACCTCCGTCCCCATGCCCGTTGCAACAGCCCGCCTCGCGCTCGTCCTCAGCCTGCTCGCCGTCCTCTGCGCCGCTCCGGCGCAGGCGCAGTGGATCAACGAGCTACACTACGACAACGTCGGCGTCGACACCGGCGAAGCCGTCGAGGTCGTCCTCCCGAGCACGGCTGACCCGGCCGACTTCGACCTCTACCTCTACAACGGCAACGGCGGCGTGCTCTACGACGGCCCGCTCAACCTCGCCACCGACTTCACCGAGGGCGAGAGCGTGAATGGCTTCACGGTCTACTCCGCGACCTTTCCTCCGAACGGCCTCCAGAACGGGGACCCGGACGGCCTCGCGCTGACCGTAGCCGGCGATCTCGTCCCCGGCCAGTTCCTCTCCTACGAGGGGTCGTTCGTGGCCGCCGACGGGCCGGCCGCGGGCGAGACCTCGGCCGACATCGGGGTGGCCGAGGCGAGCGACACGCCGGTCGGGCTGTCGCTCCAGCTCGTCGGCAGCGGGCTGGACTATGACGCCTTCGAGTGGCAGGCCCCGGCCCCGGGCTCCTTCGGGAGCGTCAACGACGGGCAGGCCGTCGCCTCGCCGCCCGCCCGCGTGCAGATCATCCACAACGCCCCCGACCCGGCGGCCGACACCGTGGACGTAGGACTCCTCCGACTTGCCGGGGAACCCGCGTTGACCGTTGTTGAGGATGTGCCCTTCCGCGGGGCTACAGCATTTCTCGACGTCCAACCCGGCATGTATGCTGTGTCTGTGTCCTCGGGAGACGGCTCCGGTTCCCTCCTCATCGAGAAGACAGGGATCACCTTCGAGGCCGGCGAGAGCTACCAACTCATCGTCTCCGGCGTCGGCGACGGCGACTTCGAGGCGAACCCCGACGGGATCGACACCGCCTTCACGCTCCTCGTCAACCCCGACGCCCGGCTCACCTCCAGCGTCGAGGACAACGTCGAGCTGAACTTCGTCCACGGGACGCCGGACGCGCCCGCCGTGGACGTCCGCACCGGGGCGACGCAGGACATCATCCTCTTCGACGACGTGCCCTACGCCGGGCAGGCCGGCTACCAGCCGATTGCTCCCGAGCCGCAGAACATCGAGGTGACCACGGCCGACGGCGTCGCCTCGCTCGGCCAGTTCGAGGTGGACCTGACGGGGCGGGCGGACCAGGCCGGGACGCTCCTCGCCTCGGGCTTCCTGACGCCGGACAACGAGGACGACACGAACGGTACCCCGCCGGGCTTCGGCCTCCTCGTCGTCTTCGCCGACGGCACGGAGGAGTTCGTCCCGCCGATGTCGGTGGCGAACGAGGACGGCGCGGGGCTGCCGGCGGCGTTCGCGCTCCGGGGCAGCTACCCGAACCCGTTCGCTTCGCGGACGGCCATCCGGTACGACCTCCCGGCCGACGGCCGCGTCGGCCTCGAGGTCTTCGACGTGCTCGGCCGCCGCGTGCTGGGCCTCGCGCCGGAGCCGGTCGCGGCAGGGGCGGGCCGCACGCTCGCCGTCGAGGCGGTGCTGCCCTCTGGGGTGTACCTCTACCGGCTGACGGCGGAGACGGCGGGCGAGACACGCACGGAGACCGGGCGGATGACCGTCGTGCGCTAGGTGCGGCGACCCGCGCGGGCGAAGAGCGGCAGGGCTAGAGGCCGTAGACTCGGCGAGCAGGGAGCGCGACGTAGAAGTTTAGGGGAATCCATGTGTCCGAAGCCTCCGGCCGGGAGCATGGGGTGCTTACGCGGTGAGCGGCCTGGTCTATATTGCGTTCCCGCCATCCATGCCCAAACCCTAGACTTACTCACCCACATGCCGCGAGAAAAAGGCGTCATCCGCATCGATTCAGATTCGACGCACGGCTGGCAGGTCCGCGTCTACCGCCACGGGAGGACCTACTCCAAGCTCTTCAGCGACCGCAAGTGCGGCGGCAAGGAGGAGGCCTTCGAGCAGGCCGTCGCCTACCGCGAGGAGCTGCAGCAGGAGGTCGACGCGATGCCGGAGAGCGAGCCGAAGCGCCGCCTCATCCGCCACAACAAGAACAACGCGACCGGCGTCCTCGGCGTCTCGCGCACCTTTAAGCGCGACCGCCACGGCCAGCGCCACGAGGTCTACGCCGTCTCGTGGAACCCCGCCCCCGGCGAGGCGCGCGGCACATCCTTCTCCATCCGCAAGTACGGCGACGAGACGGCCTTCAAGATGGCCTGCAAGCTGCGCTTCCAGAAGATGAAGGACATCTACGGCGACCGCTACCCGGTCACCTCGTACCAGGAGCTCTACGAGGAGGGCAAGGCCCACCTGGCCGAGACCGCGCAGAAGAAGCCGAAGAAGGGCCGGAAGAAGCAGAGCGCCTGACGGCGCGCTTTACCCAGCCGCGCCGCTCAGCCCAAGCGCCTCCACCACCGCCCGCGCGACGGCTTCCACGCCCTCGTCCGCCGCAACGCGGACGGCCTCGGCCGGCGGCTCCAGTGCCTCGAGCTGGCTCGCCAGCAGGTCCGGCCCGGCGAAGTGCCCCTGCCGCCCCGCCAGGCGCGCGGCGACGACCTCGCGCGGCGCGTCGAGCCACACCAGTGCGACGCGCGGGTCGCTGCCGGTCAGCCGGGCGCGGTACGACGCCTTGAGCGCCGAGCACGCGAGCACCGTCGGCAGGTCGGCCGCCGTGCGCGCCTCGATGAGGGCGTGCACGGCGTGCAGCCACGGCGCGCGGTCGGCGTCGCTCAGCCCCTCGCCGCGGCGCATCTTCGCCACGTTCCCCGGCGGGTGGAGGTCGTCGGCGTCGCAGAACGCCCAGCCGAGGCGCTCGGCCACGCGCCGCCCGACCGCCGTCTTGCCGACGCCGGAGACGCCCATCAGCAGAAGGACCGCAGGGGGAACCATGTGCACAGGCGGGGCTGAACCAAGAGAGCGCGAACCCCGAAGGGTACGGCTCGAACGCGCCACCCTCCTATGCGTACCACCCGAGTCTCACTCTTCCCACTTCCACGTCTTGCCCCATGTCATCCTCTCGCTCCACCCGCACCGATGCCGACGACCTCGCCCACTCGGAGGCAGTCGAGAAGCTGGCCCGGCTCGGGTACGCCGTCAAGGGTGCCCTCTACTTCCTGATCGGCGTGCTCGCCGTGATGGCTGCGTTCGGCGGCGGCGGGAAGACCGCCGGGTCGCGCGGCGCGATCAAAGCGGTTGCCGACGCGCCGTTCGGCTCTGTGCTGCTGTGGGTCATCGCCGTCGGGCTGGCGGGCTACGCGCTCTGGCGGTTCGTCCAGGCCTTTCTCGATCCTGATGACAAGGACTCTCTGGTCAAGCAGGTCGGCTATTTCGTCAGCGGCGCGCTCCACGCCGGCCTCACGTTCTGGCTCGTCCGGGCGCTGCTGAGCTGGGGAGAGCCAGGAAGCGGCACCAGCGGCGGTAGCTCCGGCTCGGGCGGCGGCGCGCAGGACTGGACGGCCACGCTGATGCAGCAGCCCTTCGGGCCGTGGCTCGTCGGGGCCGTCGGGCTGGGCGTGCTCGGGTACGGACTGTACCAGCTCTACAAAGCCGCCACGGTTGACTTCTCCGACAAGTTCAAGACCACCGAGATGAGCGAGACCGAGCGGAGCGTGACGAAGCGCGTCGGGCAGGCCGGGCTGGGGGCACGGGGCGTGGTGTTCGGGATGGTCGGGGTGTTCCTGCTCGTGGCGGCGCTGCAGGCGAACCCGGAGAAGGCACGCGGGCTGGGCGGCGCGCTCGACACGCTGGCGGCTCAACCCTTCGGGCCCTATCTGCTCGGAGCCGTCGCCCTCGGGCTGGCCGCCTACGGCGTCTTCTGCGGCATCAACGCGCGCGACCGCGCGTTCTCGTGAGCTGAGGAAACGCGGCGCGATCTGTCAACGAGAAGGACTTCGGGCCAGAGACCGAGGCACTCGGTTGAGCCAGTCTGCGTGTATATCATTGCACAGCCTGGACTAGGTCAAACATCGGGAGGTAGAGCGCGATGAGGATCGCGCCGAGAACAAGGCCGATCACAACAATGAGAAGAGGTTCGAGGAGCGTGGTGAGGGCGTCCACACCCGCGTCCACCTCGCGCTCGTAGTGCTCGGCGACGTGGAGGAGCATCTCGTCCAGCTCCGCCGTCTCTTCGCCGACGAGCACGAGGTGGGTCAGGAGCGAGGGGAAGAGTCGGTCTTCGCGGAGGGAGTGGGCGAGGCCGCGACCGCGCACGACTGAGCGATGCATAGCCCGGACGGTCTGCTGGAGGCGCACGTTGGGGAGGGCGGAGGCCAGGACTTCGAGGGCGGGGACGAGACCGACGCCGGCCCCTAGGAGCGTGCCGAGCGTCTGAGAGAATCGGGCGAGCAGCCCCTTGAGGCGGAGGGGGCCGAGCAAGGGGAGGCGGAGCAAGAGGTGATCCCACCACGCCCTCACCGTCTGGTTTTGGAGTACCCGTCGGCCGCCGATGATCGTTGCCGCGAGGCCGGCGAGCAGGAAAAGCGAGGAGGTGGAGCGGGATGCCGGAGCTTCGACCCCCTCCCCGCTTCGCGGACCTCCCCCTGCTAGGGGGAGGGTTCGTTGCTGCTTGCTGAGGCCAGCCTGGAGCGTTGGGATTCATAGCACGCGCTCGTCGGCGAGGTCGAGGTGGAGGATGAAGGTGCCGGCTTCCTTCAGGAGGCACGCTCTGAGGAGGCGGTGGCCGGCCGAGAGAGGAGAAGCGTTTTCCTCTGGCACAAAGCGGATGCTGCGGACACGCCCCTGCACGGTCGAGAGGCTGACGGTGCCCTCTGCCTGGAGGCTGAGCACGCGGGCGTCGAGGTCGAGGCGGTCCGGGTGAGCCGGGGTGCGGTCGCTGCCGTCGCGGAGGCGGGCGGCGGCGTGGGCGATGGCGCGGACGGCGAGGTTCGCGCTGAGGCCGTGACGGGCGCGGACCGCGCGGTAGCAGAGGTGGTGGAGGCGACGGTTCGAGGCGGTCTCGTGATCCCGCCCGGCGGCTACGATCTCGTCCGAGGCGGTCGCAAAGGCCCTGAGGGTTGCATCGATGGCCGTCTGCTGAGGCGGGGTCGGGAGCAGGCGCACGGTGCGGCGGGCGGGGTCGGTGGAGGGGTCCGCGGGCGTCATACGGCGGTAGCGCGGAGGACCTCTTCGAGCGAGGTCGTGCCCGTGCGGGCGTGGGAGAGGGCGGCTTCGCGGAGGGTGCGCATTCCCTGCCGGCGCGCGATCGCGCGGAGGGCCTGGGTGTCGGCCTGCCGGGTGAGCGCTGAGGCCAGCTCGGCCGTGACCGGGAGCACCTCGAAGACGGCGAGGCGGCCTCGGTAGCCCGTCGCGTTGCACGCCCCGCATCCAGCGGGCGCACGGAACGCCCCGTCGCCCTCGAGCCCCAGCTCACGCTGGAGGGCCGGGTCCGGCGTGCGCTCCTCGGCGCAGTGCGGGCAGAGGCGGCGGACGAGACGCTGGGCGAGGACGAGGCGGAGCGAAGCCGCGATGAGGAACGGGGCCAGGCCCATGTCCACGAGGCGCGAGAGCGACGAGACGGCGTCGTTCGTGTGGAGGGTCGAGAGGACGAGGTGGCCGGTGAGGGCGGCGCGGACGGCGATCTCGGCGGTCTCGGTGTCGCGGACCTCGCCGACCATTACCACGTCGGGGTCCTGGCGGAGGAAGGCGCGGAGGGCCTCGGCGAAGCCGAAGCCGATGTCGGGGCGGACGTGGACCTGGTTGACCCCGTCGAGGTGGTACTCGACCGGGTCCTCCGCTGTAAGCACGTTGACGGCGTCGGTGGCGAGGGCGCTGAGGGCGGCGTAGAGCGTGGTCGTCTTCCCGCTGCCGGTGGGTCCGGTGACGAGGAGCATCCCGTGGGGCGCGGCGAGGGCGCGGCGGAGGTGCGCCAGCCCCTCCCCTGCCAGGCCAAGCGCTTCGAGGTCGAGTGTGAGGCCGCTCTTGTCGAGGACGCGGAGGACGACCTTCTCGCCGAAGGCGGTCGGGAGTGTGGCGACGCGGAGGTCGATGTCGGCACCCTCGTGGTGGAGGCGGAGGCGGCCGTCCGGGGGGCGGCGCTTCTCGGCGATGTCGAGGCCGGCGAGGATCTTGAGGCGGGAGACGAGCGCGTCCTTGCGCTGGGCCGGCAGCTCGGCCACCGTGAGAAGGACCCCGTCGAGACGGTAGCGGACGCGGAGGGTGTCCTCGCCCGGCTCGACGTGGACGTCGCTGGCGCGGCGGGCGACGGCAGTGTGAAGGAGGGCGTCGACCTGTTGGACGACGGAGCGGGCGGTCAGGTCGAGGTCGTGCGGTGCCTGGTGGATTGGGGTAGAATCGACGGGAGCCGCCTTCCCTTCTGATTCGCCGTACAGGTCATTGAGCAGGCGCTCAACCTCGGCCGAGGGTAGCTCGACGACGCGGACGCGCCGGCCCGTGAGGAACGCTAGCTCCCGGAGGGCGGTCGGGGCCGGGGCGTGGGCCACACCGATCTCCAGTGCGTCTCCCT
>JBBSMV010000156.1:0-7484 GCA_038232975.1 Rhodothermales bacterium | reverse complement strand
CGGGTCGGAAGTCGAGGGGTCGGGGGTCTCTTCGGCCTCGCCGTGCCGCCGCCATCCACCGCAGGGGCGAACGGCGTTCGCCCTGTTCCAGCCTAGCGCAACGCGAGAGCAAAAAGGTAGGGGCGCACGGCCGTGCGCCCCCACGAAACGAGAGTCCGAAGATACCGTCCGTCACTCCCCCGAAAGCACCGCCCGGTACGCCGAGCCGTCGGCCAGCAGGTCCAGCCCCCGGTCGAGCTGGCGGTCGTTGAGGAACGACGCCTCGATCTGCGCGCTCTCGCCGAGGGTGCGGGCGAGGATCTCGCGGCGGAGGCGCTCTTTGAGGCGCGGCGCGTGCCGCTCGAAGTCGGCCTCTTTCTCGTCGGTGACCTCGGCGCGGAGGGCGTCGATCTCGTCGGCGGTCTCGCCGTAGCCCGCCTCGTCGAGGTCGGTGGCGAGGGCGTCGAGGGCCTGCTCGGCGCGGGTGCGGTAGCTGAAGTCCTCGGCGTCCACCCAGTCGTGGAAGGCGCGGAGGTCGGCGTCGCTGACGGTAAAGGCATCGCCCTGGTCATCGTGCGTAGCGGCGTAGCGGTTGGCGAAGAGGAAGAAGGCGGCCTGCCGGACGAGCGCCTCCTCGAGCTCCCCCATCGCGCCGAAGCTCACCTCGACGTCCGGCTCGATCCCCTTGCCGTCGTAGACCGCCCGGCCGCCGACGGTCGTGTAGGCCCGGCGGAGCGAGTCGGCGACCTCGACCGCCCGGCCGCCCGCCGTGTCGCGGGAGTACTCGACGGCCTGGATGCAGCGCCCGCTCGGGGTGTAGTACTTCGCGGTCGTCATCTTGAGCGAGGTGTGGTAGGGCAGGCCCTTGATGATCTGCACGAGGCCCTTGCCGAACGTCCGCTCGCCGACGACGACGCCGCGGTCGTGGTCCTGCACCGCCCCGGCGACGATCTCGCTGGCCGAGGCGCTCCCGCCGTCGACGAGGACGACGAGCGGCACGTCCGGGGCGACGGGCGCGCTGCGGCTGCGGTAGACCCGCTCGCTCTCGGCCAACCGGCCGCGCGTCGAAACGACGACGGAGCCTTCGGGCAGGAAGAGGCCGGAGATGTCCACGGCGGCTTCGAGCAGGCCGCCCGGATTCCCCCGCAGGTCGAGCACGAGGCCACCGAGGTCGCCCTCGGCCTGGAGCTTCTTCACGGCGGCCTCCACTTCGGGCGCGGCGTCGCGCGCGAAGCGCTCGAGCTTGACGTAGCCGACGCGCCCGTCGCCGATGCGGCCGGTGTAGGTCACGTTCTTGAGCTGCACCTCGGAGCGGGCCAGCACGAAGTCGAGCGGCTCAAGCTCGCCCTCGCGCTCGATGCGGACCGCGACCGTCGTGCCGGGGTCGCCCCGGAGGAGGTCGCGGATCTGCTCGCCGTCGAGGTCGTCGGTCGGGGTGCCGGCGATCTCGAGGATCAGGTCGCCGGTGCGGACGCCCTGCTCGAAGGCGCTCGCGCCCTCGAAGGTCTGGAGCACGACGGTCCGGCCGCCGCGCTGCCCGACCGAGAGGCCGACCCCACCGTAGCGCCCGCGCGTGATGATCTCGATGTCCTCGTTGTCGGCCTCGTCAATGAAGACGGTGTAGGGGTCGAGCGTCTGGAGCATCGCGTCGATCCCGGTCCGCATGAGCTGCTCGGCGTCGAGGTCGTCCACGTAGCCGGTGGCGAGCTCCTCGTAGAGCTTGCCGAAGATGGTGAAGTTCTTCTTGAGCGCGAAGAAGTCGTCGTCCGGCGGCATGAACGAGCCGGCGAGAACCCCGAGCGCGAGGGCGACGACGAAGACGGGGGCGGCGAGGCGAAGCGAGCGGTTCATAACGGATCGGCTGGGTTCAGGTTGTCAACGGCGCACACGCAACCGGCATTGTGGTCGGAAACCCGTATGGGCGACCCCATGTGGGCGCCCTGGTCGGGCATGATGTCAATCCCGGCCCAGGGCAACCACGTGGGGTTGCCCCTACGGGTGGTTTTCCTCGGCCGCCAGGCGTTCCTCCTCGCGGCGGCGCTTGGCCTCGGCGCGGAGGCGGCGGCGCTCGACGGCGGCGGCGATCCAGATCGAGCCTTCGTAGAGGCCGAGCAGCGGGACGGCCATGATGATCTGGCTCAGCGGGTCCGGCGGGGTGAAGAGCGCCGAGACGATCAGGATGATGATGATCGCGTACTTCCGCGTCGCGCGCAGCTTCGCGGGCGTCACCACCCCGAGCTTCGCCAGGAAGTAGACCACGACCGGAAGCTCGAAGAGCGCGCCGGCTCCGAACGTCCACATGAGCAGCATCGAGAAGTAGCGCGCGATGTCGAACTCGTTGACGATCTGCTCGGAGATGCGGAAGTTGGCGAAGAACTGGAGCGCGAGCGGCGTCAGGATCAGGTAGCCGAAGGCGATGCCGGCCACGAAGAAGAACGTGGCGAAGAGCGAGATGAATCGCAGGCCCCGCTTCTCGTGCGCGTACAGCCCCGGCTCGATGAAGGCCCACGCCTGGTAGAGCACGATGGGCGTCGCCAGGATGATGCCGACGGCGAGGACGGTCCCGAAGTAGGCGAAAAACTGCCCCGTGATGGTCCGGTTCTGGAGGACCAGCTCCGTCGCCTCGGCCCCGAAGAGGCGGTACATGAAGAAGCCCGGCCGCGTCGGGGCCATCAGGATATCCTCGATCACCCAGTCGGTGAAGAAGAGGCACGCGGCCGAGGAGATGACGATGGCGGCCAGCCCTTTGAAGATGCGCCACCGGAGCTCTTCGAGGTGGTCGAGGAACCCCATCTCGGCGGCCAGCCCTTCGACGGCGGCGTCCATGAGCGACGGCGCGCCGTCGCCCGCGTGGCTGGCCGTCCGCCGGGCGACGCGCCTGAATGTGGACTTGAGATCGAGCACGGGGGATTGAGAGTCGAGGGTCGGGGGTCAAGGGCCGGGGGTCAGGATCAGCGGGCTCCCGACGCCCGACGCTGGACGCCCGACGCTTCAGCGTCGGTCGCCGGAGGTCGCTGCGGCGGCGCGGGTGCCGTCGCGGAGGTTGAGCTCGAGGAGGCTCTCCACCCACAGGCCCTCGCCTTCGAGCCGGGCCTTGCCGCCGCTCCAGGTGAAGTTGAAGAGCGTCAGCACGCCGGGGACCTCGAAGCCGTCGCTGCGCAGCAGCGCGATGGCGCGCGCCGCGCTGCGCCCGCTGTTGAGGATGTCGTCCATGAGCACGACCGGCCGGCCCCGCTCAATCGGCCCCTCGATGAGGCGGCGGCGGCCGTAGGCTTTGCGGCGCTCGCGGACGAACCCGCCCTTGAACCGGGTCTGCCCGTCGTCCGCTGCCGACCCGAGGACCGAGCACACGATCGGGAACGAGCCGTATCCCAGCCCGGCCACCTGCTCGATGCCGCGCGTGCGCAGCCGCTCGGCGAGCACCTCGCCGATCTCGTCGAAGACCTCGCCCTCGAGCATCGGCATCCGGGTGTCGAGCAGCCAGCCGATGGGCTGCCCGCGCGGATCGGTGATCGGCTCCTGGTCGCGGCGGACGAGGGCGCGCTGGTAGAGCTGGTGCCCCAGCCGGGCGAGGGCCGACTCGGGGACCGAGCTGAAATCGCTAGCCATGAAAGGGGAAGGTCGGCGCGTCGCGCAGGGCAAGGGCAGAGAGTTGGGAAAAACTGACGCCCGCCCTATTCGTTCCGGTTGGGGACAGAGACGAGAGAGAGGAGAAGGAAAAGAAGGAGGAGAGAGCGTCTCTCTTTTCTTTCTCTTCGCTCTCCTCCCTCTTCGCTCTCCAGCCCTACGCCAGCACGCTGGCGTCGTAGAGCGGGAACTGCTCGGTGAGCACGAAGACCTCGCGGCGGACCAGCTCGCGCGCGCCCTCGCTCGCGCGCCGCTCGAGCACGCGGTCGATCAGCTCCACGACGTGGCGGAACTCGTCGGGGCCGAAGCCGCGCGTGGTGAGCGCCGACGAGCCGACGCGGATGCCGCTGGTGACGAACGGGCTTTCGGTGTCGTAGGGGACCATGTTCTTGTTGACCGTGATGTCGGCCTCGCCGAGGAGCGCCTCGGCCTCCTTGCCCGTCAGCCCCTTGCTCCGGAGGTCAATCAGCAGGAGGTGGTTGTCGGTCCCGCCGGAGACGACCCCGTAGCCGCGTTCGACGAACGCCTCGGCCATCGCCTTCGCGTTCTCGACGACGCGCTTCGCGTAGGTGGTGAAGCTCGGCTCGAGCGCCTCGCCGAAGGCGACGGCCTTGGCCGCGATGACGTGCATCAGCGGCCCGCCGATCACGCCGGGGAACACCGCCGAGTCGAGCAGCTCGCTCATCATCTTAGGGCGGCCGTCCTTCCACGTCTTGCCGAACGGGTTCTCGGTGTCGGTGCCGACGAGCAGCATCCCGCCACGCGGCCCCCGGAGCGTCTTGTGGGTCGTCGTCGAGACGACGTGGGCGTGGGGCAGTGGGTCGTTCAAGAGGCTGGCCGCGATCAGCCCGGCCGGGTGCGCCATGTCCACCCACAGCAGCGCCCCGACCTCGTCGGCGATGGCGCGGAAGGCGGGGAAGTCGAAGTCGCGGCTGTAGGCGCTCGCGCCGACGGAGATCATCTTGGGCCGGACCTCGCGCGCCTTGTCGCGCACGCGGTCCATATCTATCCGCCCGGTGTCCCGTTCGACGCCGTAGAAGTGGGCGTCGTAGAGGATGCCGGAGAAGTTGACCGGCGAGCCGTGGGTGAGGTGGCCGCCGTGGGCCAGGTCGAGGCCGAGGAACGTGTCGCCGGGGGTGAGGAGGCTGAGGTAGACGGCGTGGTTGGCCGTCGCGCCGGAGTGGGGCTGGACGTTGACCCAGTCGGCCCCGAAGAGCTTCTTGGCGCGCTCCTGCGCCAGGACCTCAGCCTCGTCGACGATCTCGCAGCCGCCGTAGTAGCGCTTGCCCGGCCGCCCCTCAGCGTACTTGTTGGTCAGCGGCGTGCCCATCGCCTGGAGCACGGCCTTCGAGACGAAGTTCTCGGAGGCGATCAGCTCGAGGCCGTCGTTCTGCCGGTCTATCTCGCGCTGGATGATTGAGTAGATGTCGGGGTCCTGGCTGCGAAGGTCGTCCATGCGGGTTGAGTCGAGGGTCCGGGGTCGGGGGTCGGGCGTCCGGGCATCGGCGACCGGGGATGCATCCGTAGGGGCGATCCCTTGTGGTCGCCCTCTTCCGGGAGCGCCGCCGCGTCAGAAGCTGTCCGGGCGGTCGATCTCGAAGAAGAGGCCGGCGATGCCGAGGAACCGCCAGTCCTCCTCCGCGCGCGCGCGCCCGTCGAGGTCTGTCGAGGTCTAAGGTATACACGCTGGCGACGAGGTAGTTGTCGCGCCGGGCGAAGCGCCGGACGAGCTGCCCCGCCGCCAGGCCGCCCACGTCGCCGAGCAGCCCCCCGGCTGGCAGGTCGTCCAGCTCCGCCCCGAGCCGGTCCCCGACCTCGTCCTCGGCGAACTCGGCGAAGGCGTCCGGGCCGGGATTTGTCACGGCGAGCACGACGACGAGGGCGACGAGTAGCAGAAGGCGCATGGCTTCGGAGTCGAGAGTCGAAGGTCGGGTGTCGGGAGTCAAAGCATCCAGAAAGATCGGACGCCCGACGCCCGACGCTGCACTCCCGACCCGATCATCGCGTCATCGCGTAGACGAGGAGGTTGGTGCCCATCCGGAGGGCGGCCTGGCGCTTCTCCGGCGGGTCGTGGTGGACGTGCTCCGGCTCCCACCCGTCGCCGAGGTCGCTCTCGTAGGAGTAGAAGACGACGAGCCGGCCGTCGTGGAACAGCCCGAGGCCCTGGGCGGGCTCGCCGTCGTGCTCGTGGATCTTGGGGAGGCCGTTGGGGAAGTCGAACTGCACATGGTAGATCGGGTGGTCGAACGGGACGGCGACGAAGTCCTGCTCGGGGAAGACCTTCTTCATCTCCTGGCGAATCGTCTCGTCGAGGCCGTAGTCATCGTTGATGTGGAGGAAGCCGCCGCCGAGGAGGTAGCGCCGTAGGCGCTCGGCCTCGCGCTCGGTGAAGCGCACGGTGCCGTGGCCGTTGAGGTAGAGGTAGGGATACTGGAACACCTTGTCGCTCGTCAGCTCCGCGATGTCCTCCTGCGGGGCGACGTCGAGGAGCGTGTTCGAGCGGACGAACGCGAGGAGCGTCGGGAGCGACTCCTCGCCGCTGTACCAGTCGCCGCCGCCGCCGTACTTGACGCGGGCAATGGTGACCTCGTGCCCCTCAGACTGGGCGAAAGCAGGCTGCGCGACGAGCGGCACGCCCACGAGAATCAGCAGAACGGCGAGGCGGAGCATGGCGATGGGAGGCCTTCTGACCAGCAGGGGGGTTCTAACGATAGGACGGCGGTTGGGTTTTGCCGCTTTCGAGGGAACGCACACGCCCCGGCTCCTCGTGCCGCCCGGTCTCATCTTTTCCACCCTCTCATCTTTTCCACCCTGTGGAGAAGAGTGTGGAGAACGGTGGACGGGCCGGGGAGAACTTCCCATCTCCGCCTACCTGTCATTCCGACCCCGCTGTCAAGAGGAATCGGTCCACCGGATATCCAGCACCTCTCCACAGGGTCCCGGCTGTGGAGAGCGTGTGGGCGAACCGGCATCCTCGCTGTGGACGAGCGTGGAGACGTGGACAACCTCGGCAAATCGGCTCGGAAGCCTCCTCTCGCAGCGTTGGATGTCGTCCCGTTCGTGGATAGCCTCGCGGATAACCCGTGTGCTTATGCACACGTCTCCACACTGCCCGCGCCGAGGCCCTTTTCCACATGTCCACAGGCCCTACTACTACATCAACATCATTTATTAAATACTCTGTATAGATAGCGCGTGTGGATGACACATCGGGACTGTATATCAGCCTATACCAATCGAGCCACGGGCTGACGGACCACGCGCGGTGCCGTACCTTACCGCCTCCGCTCTCCTCTCCGCCACCGCCATGCTCAAGCGCCTCCTCGTCGTCCTCGACTTCGACTCCGACACCTCCGTCGCCACCCGCTATGCCATCGAGATCGCCCAGCGGTGTGGGGCCGAGATCACCGGCCTCGCGCTCGTAGACCGCAAGGGCATCGAGGGCGAAGCCTCCGGGGCCGGCCTCGGGGCGATGTACTACGCCGAGAAGCTCCAGCACAAGCTCTCGGCCGAGGCCCGCGCCCAGGCCCAGCACCTCCTCCGAGACTTCGCCGCCGAGCTCGACCGCGCCGGCATCGCCGCCGGTGATAACCACGTCGAGGAAGGCGTCCCCTTCGAGCGGATCGTCGAGGACATGAAGTACCACGACCTCCTCATCGCCGGGGCCGAGTCCCACTTCTTCTACCCCGACCGCGACAAGCGCACGCACACGATGGACGAGGTCGTCGAGAAAGGGGCCGCCGCGACGCTCGTGGTCGAGGCCGCGTACCGCCCGATCCGCCGGGTGCTGCTCGCCTACGACCGGAGCGTGAGCGCGGCGCGGGCGATGCAGAAGTTTGCCGAACTGAACCCGTTCGACGCCGAGCACCTCGAGGTCG
>JBBSMV010000155.1:0-7532 GCA_038232975.1 Rhodothermales bacterium | reverse complement strand
TCGGTGGTGACGGTGTAGGCCCCGATGTGCTGGGTGATGCCGCCGGCCTCGCCGGAGGCGACGCTCGCCTGGCGGATGTAGTCGAGCAGCGAGGTCTTGCCGTGGTCGACGTGGCCCATGATGGTGACCACCGGCGGGCGGGTCTGGAGGTCCTCCGGGGCGTCCTCCTCGATCTCGATGTCCTCGATCCCGATGTCGGTCACGAACTCGACGTCGAAGCCGTACTCGTCGGCGATCAGCGTGATCGCGTCGGCGTCGAGGCGCTGGTTGATGGAGACCATCATGCCGAGGCCGAAGCCGGTCTGGATGACGTCGGTGACGGGGACGTCCATCATGCCGGCGAGCTCGCCGGTGGAGATGAACTCCATGACGCGGAGCTGGCTCTCCTGCTCGCGGAGCTCCTCTATCTCGCGCTCGCGCAGCTCGGCGCGCTCCTCGCGGCGGGCGCGGCGGCGCTTCTGGCGCGAGCGGCCGGACCCCTGGGCGAGGCGCTGGAGGGTCTCCTGGACCGTCGAGGCGGCCTCGGCCTTGTCGACGGCACCTTTCTTCTTGCTCTTGCCGCCGCGCTTGCGCGAGGCCGACTCCTCAGCCGCGTCGTCTTCCGGGACGGCCTCGGCGGGCTTGCGCTTGCGCTTGCGGCGGCGGCCGGACTCCAGCCCCGAGAGGTCAATCTTGCCGACGACCTTCGTGCCGCTGAGCTCGTAGCGGTCGGCGCGGAGCGTTTCCTCTTCGCCGTCGTCCCCGGCGGCGTCCGCCTCCGCGGCGAGGTCCGTCTCCGGCGCGCTCGGCGCGGCGGGCGCTTCGGCGGTGGGCGGTTTCGCGGCAGTCGCCTTCTCGGCGGGCGCTTGGGCGGCGGGTTCCGCTTCCGGCTCCTCGACCGGCGCGGGCGCTTCCGCCTCGGCGGCGGGCGCTTGGTCAGCCGCTTCCTTCTCGGCCTCGGCTTCGAGCGTGATGGCCGGCTCGGCCTCGGCGACCGGAGCTTCTTCCGGCTCGGCCTCGATCACCGGCTCGGCCTCGGCGACCGGCTCGGCTTCCACCTCGGCGGCAGGCTCCACCTCCGGCGGCTCGACGCCCGGCGAGGAGTCGCCCGAGGCGACCGGCCCGGCGGCCTGCTCCTCGGCCCTGGCCTCCTCGCGCTCGCGCCGCGAGCGGAGCGCCGAGACGCGGGCGCGGGCGTCCATGTCCTCGGCGAAGACCGCCCGCACGGCGTCGTACATCTCCGGCGGGAGCTTGGCGTTGATGTCGCCGGCCTCGAGCTTGGCGTCCAGCTCGAAACCGCTCTCCTGAAGCGTCTCCACGAGCGTGTCGGCCGACACGTTGAACTCGCGGAGCGCCTTGAAGAGGCGGACGGGTTTCGTTGCCTTGGTCGAATCTGTCGGCATACAGGGGGAAGCGTAGGGGACGGCCACGGGGCCGCGAGAGTCTAAGTAAATCTGCGCGGGGGGCGCTCAGGTTCCCCCGCTACGGTGCGGGTTTCAGAAAGAAAATACGACACAGTGCCTGCTCAATCTTCTCGTTCGGCCTCGGGTTCGTCGGCTCCGGCCTCGACGAGGGGCTGCTCGTCGCCCGCGTCGGCGGCCGTGGCTTTGCCTGCGGCCTCCGGCTCGGCGGCGGCCTCGGCGCTCGCGCCGGGTGCGGCCGCGCCGGGCGTTTCTGCTGCGTCCGTAGTCTCGGCGGCCTCGGCGGCGGCCGCCTCCTCGGCTTCAGCGCTGGTGAACTCGGCGTTCATCAGCAGGAGGATCTTCTCGGTCTGCTCGCGCTCCAGGCCGGAGCGCCGGGCGAGCTCGTCGGCGGAGAGCTCGAGGACGGCCTTGGCCGTGTCGCAGCCGATGTTCTTGAGCTGCTCGATCACGTCCGGCGGGATCACGTCGGCGAACTCCTGAATCTCGACGTCCTCCTCGTCCTCAGCGATGTCGCGGTAGACGTCGATCTCGTAGCCGGTGATGCGCGAGGCGAGGCGGATGTTCTGGCCGCCGCGCCCGATGGCGAGCGAGACCTCCTCGGCCGGCACCGTCGCGCGGGCGCGCGGCGGGTTCAGGTCGTCGTTGAACTCGACGGCGACGGGCTTGGCAGGCGCGAGCGAGCGCTTGATGAACTCGGTCTTGTCGTCGGTCCACGGGATGACGTCGATGTTCTCGTTCGAGAGCTCGCGCACGACGGCGTGGATGCGGCTGCCCTTGACGCCTACGCACGCGCCGACAGGGTCCACGCGGTCGTCGTAGCTCACGACCGCGACCTTGGCCCGGTCGCCCGGCTCGCGCTCGACCTTCTTGATCTCGACGATGCCGTCGTAGATCTCGGGGACCTCGAGCTCGAAGAGTCGCTCGATGAAGACCGGCGAGGTCCGGCTGATGGTGACCTGGGGCGCGTTGCCGGTCTCCGGCTCGACCTGGTGGACGACGGCGCGGAGCATGTCGCCCTTGCGGTAGCGGTCCTTGTAGATCTGGCCCTCGCGCGGGAGCAAGAGCTCGGTCCGGTTGTGGAGCACGAGCACCTCGCGGCGGCGCATCTGGTAGACCTCGCCGACGACGATCTCGCCGACGAGCTCGGAGTACTCCTTGTAGATGTTCTCCTTCTCGATGTCGCGGATGCGTTGGCGGAAGGTCTGGAGCGCCATCTGGATGGTGCGCCGCCCGAAGTCCATGACCTGGACCGTGGAGGCGACCTCATCCTCGACCTCGTAGTCGTCCTCGATCTCGAGGGCGTCCGAGAGCTCGATCTGGGTGACGGGGTCCTCGAGGTTCATGTCGTCCACGACCTCCTGGACGTGGATGATCTGGATGTCGCCGTTGTCGGGGTTGAAGATGATCTCGAAGTTGTCGTCGGCCCCGTAGCGCTTGCGAATCATGGCGCGGAAGGTGTCCTCGAGGATGAGCTGGAGGGTGTCGCGGTCCACGTCTTTCTCGCGCGCGATCTCGGCGAAGGCGGAAACGAGCTCGGTGCTTTGCATGGCGGTCGGGGTCGGGAGGCAGGAAGCGACTCAGTCGCTCAGTCGGAAATCGCTCGGGGGGTTACCAGGGAAGCCGCACGCGGGCCTCGGTTACGTCGCCGAAGGCGATGGATTCGGTGGCACCGCCGGTGTCGATCTCGAAGTGGTCGGTGTGGACGGCGGCGAGGGTGCCGGTGTGGACGGTGCGCTCATCGCCGGCCTCGGTCGTGACCTCGAAGGGGCGGCCGACGTGCTGGCGGTACTGCCGGGGGAGCACGAGCGGCCGGTCCGCGCCGGGGGAGGACACGTTGAGGTAGTACGTGCCGCTGACGACCTCCTCGGTGTCGAGCAGGAACCCGAGGCCGCGTGAGACGGAGGCGAGGTCGCCGGTCCCGATGCCCGCGTCGCCGTCGACGAACACCTCGAGGACGCGCGAGCCGCGCTGCCCGCGCACCTGCACGCCTACGACGTAGAAGCCTGCGGCCTCGGCGACCTCGTCGGCGAGCGCGCGAATCCGGCCGTGCAGGCCGGTGTTCTCGGCCTGCGCGGCGGCGACCTGCGGGTTGCGGGAAAGAGGGTGTGGCATCTGTATATGCAAAACGCCCGTTCCTGCGACGCGGAGCGTCCGAACAGGCGTCTACGAGCGTGTCGTAAACAGAAAGAGGCGGCACTGCGGCCCCCTCGTCCGCCCGGAACGCACAGCCGTGCGTGGGGCAAGTGGCAATATACGGGCGCGGCCCGTCCGGCTCCAAGCCTCGGAACGGCAGAGTTAACCTCGCCTCTGGCAGCAGGTTTCGGCGCGACGGTGCGTAAAGGATGAAGGAACCGGCACCGGGCGATACAGGACGTCACGACACAGGACGTCAAGCGCCCGCGTTGCGGTTGCACTTCGTATCCCGGAGCGAGGGTATCATTGGATGCGACGCGCTTTCGAGCGCACTCGCTCTCGGAGGATGAGCGTGTCTGCTTGACTGAGGGCTTCGCGCCGGACGTGGAACGGCTGCGCGCACTGACAGGGCTGGCCTTCGACAAGTGGTCCGTGTAGCAGCGCGCGGGCCGTAGCCGCGTGTCATGTAGCTCGGTGTCCTCAGTCTCTTCCGGTAGCTCTCTTCCCGCTAGGCTGGGCTTCGCCAGGGCTTCTAGAAGCATTTTTTTGCGTTCTTCACTGTCTTTAGTATGGAAAGGGGACGCGACTCAGCTCAGGGCGTATATTTAGAAGCGGCTACGGCGATGCCTCGGCCTCCTCTCCCTCCCCCGGAGGCCCCTTACCCCCCTGATCCCCTCCATCGTCGCCATCGGCACCATGAAAGGGGGCACCACGAGCCTCCACCACTACCTCGAAGCCCACCCTGACATTGCGATGCCGAGGGTGAAAGAGACCAACTTCTTCCTCAAGCTGCGTCCCACCCGGAACCACGGGCCGAGCACCTACGACCGCGGCTTCGACTGGTACCGGAGCCTATATGCCGAGGGAGCACAGGTCTACGGTGACGTCTCGCCGAACTACTCCAAGCGCCACCTCTTCGGCGACGACAGTGCCCGCCTCCTCCACGAAGCGAACCCGGACGTCAAGCTCATCTACCTGATGCGCGACCCGGTCCAGCGCTTCCTCTCACACTACGCGCATAGCCGGGCCGAGGGCAGGGGACGCCCCCCGCTGTCCGAGATCATCCAGCGGCACAAGTCGAACTACTCGCTCACGAGCTGCTACCATTACCAGCTAGAGCCCTACCTCCGCTATTTTTCTGCCGATCAGTTCATCTTCCTCTCCACCGAAGAGCTGCGAGAAGACACGAACGCGGCCCTCCAGCGCATCTTCGCGTTCATCGGTGTCCGGCCGTTTACATCGGAGGTCTTCGCCAACGCCTACCACATCGGCTCGGAGAAGCAGGACATGTCGGTCCTGGAGGAGCAGGTGAAACACCCCCGGCTGCGCAAGGTGTTGAAGCCTCTTCTGCCGAAGCGCTTTGCCGCAGCTCGCCCCCTGGAACGCCCGCGTCTCTCGGACGCCGAGCACGCCCTTCTGGCCGAGCGCTTCGCGCCGGACGTGGAGCGGCTGCGGGCGCTGACCGGGCTGGCCTTCGACAAGTGGTCCGTGTAAGCAAGTAGTCCGTGTAGATCGGCCGCGCGGGACGCTTCTATCGCTCCCCATTCGCTATCCTCCTCTCCGCTCAGACGTCCTCAAAGGCGTACTCGATGACGGTGTCGTGGCGCTCGGCGGGGTCGGGCGCGGGGAAGTCGCTCATGAAGTGCAGGCCCCGGCTCTCACACCGCAGCCGCGCCGACTTGACGATCAGGTGCGCAACCGCGATGAGGTTGCGCAGCTCGCACAGCCCGCTGGACACCGTGGCGCGCTCGTAGAAGTCCTCGGTCTCCTCGTAGAGCATCCCGACGCGCCGCCACGCCCGCGCGAGCCGCAGCGTCGAGCGGACGATCCCGACGTAGGCGCTCATCACCTGGCGCACCTCGCGCCGGTTCTGCGCCACCAGCACCCACTCCTGCGGCTGCTCGGTCCCGCTCTCGTCCCACTCCGGCACCGCCGTGTTCACCGCGTGCTCGGCGGCATAGGCCACCGCCGGTTCGACCGCGCGCTCGGCGTAGACGAGCGCCTCCAGGAGCGAGTTCGAGGCGAGGCGGTTGGCCCCGTGCAGCCCGGAGCACGTCACCTCGCCGCAGGCGAAGAGACCGGCGATGCTCGTCCGCGCCGACGTGTCGACCACGACCCCGCCGCAGAGGTAGTGCGCCGCAGGCACCACCGGGACCGGCTCGGCCGTCATGTCGATCCCGAACTTCCCCTTCAGCGTCTCAGCGATGTTCGGGAAGTGGTGCAGCACCTCGTCCTTCGGCTTGTGCGAGATGTCGAGCCAGACGAAGTCCTCGCCGCGCCGCTTGAGCTGGTCGTCAATGGCGCGGGCGACGACGTCGCGCGGGGCCAGCTCGGCGCGCTCGTCGTAGGCCGGCATGAAGCGCTCGCCGGCCTGGTTGCGGAGGAGGCCGCCGTCGCCGCGCACGGCCTCGGTGATGAGAAAGCTACGCCCGCCGAAGCGCGCCTCGGAGCCGAAGAGGCTCGTCGGGTGGAACTGGATGAACTCCATGTTGGCGATGCGCGCCTTCGCTCGGTAGGCCATCGCCACGCCGTCGCCGGTCGCCACGGCAGGGTTGGTGGTGTGGAGATACGCCTGCCCCGCGCCGCCAGCCGCCAAGAGCGTGGCTTTGGCGAGGAGCGTCACGACCTCGCCGGTCTCCTCGTTGAGGACGTAGGCCCCGAAGCAGTGGAGGTCGGGCCAGACCTCGGAGACGCGCCGCCCGAGGTGGTGCTCGGTGAGGAGGTCTACGGCGAAGTGGTATTCGAGCAGGTCAATGTCGGGGTGCGCCCGGACTTTGGCGAGGAGGGTGCGCTCGACCTCGCGCCCGGTCATGTCGGCGGCGTGGACGATCCGGTGGGCCGAGTGGCCGCCCTCGCGCCCGAGGTGGAGGGTGCCGCCGTCGTCGTGGTCGAAGGCCGCGCCGAGGGCCATCAGCTCGCGGACGCGCGCCGGGCCTTCGGTGACGACCATCCGCACGACGGCCTCGTCGCAGAGCCCGGCCCCGGCCACGAGCGTGTCGCGGACGTGCTCCTCGACCGAGTCCTCCGGGTCCATCACGGCGGCGATCCCGCCCTGGGCATAGTTCGTGTTCGACTCCGCCGACGCCTTTTTGGTGACGACAGCGACGGTGCCGTGCTCGGCGGCGCGGAGGGCGAACGACAGCCCGGCCACACCGCTGCCGATCACGAGAAAGTCGTAGCGCTCCGCCATCGATTTCTAGTCTCTGTCTACCGAGCCACGCAGCGGCCCTCTTCGAGTATCACCTCCGGCTCGGGCGTGATCTCACAGGTCGAGGCAAGACCGCAGGAGTCGTTGCGTGCCCGGTCCGTTCGGCGGTGTTCCGCCGCAAGAGTGCCGAGCCGCTCCACGTCCGATGCTTCGGCGGAGTAGACGAGATATGCCGCCGGCCCGCCACACGCCTTATCACCGATTGGGAGTACCCGGCACGCCTCGACGCTCGACGCCTCGGCCTCACCGACCTCTGCGTCGATGTCGGCGCGAAGCGTCCGTAGGTCGCGCTCGAAACGCTCGGCGTCGCATTCGCCGTCGTCTAGGTTGAACAAGGTGCAGCCGCTGAGGGCGGCCAGAGCAAGGAGGAGCGTCAGCGATTTCATGGCCTTGTAGCTTGGGGACGGGGAGCGGGATGACTCCCCTATCGCCTATGCTACGACGGATGCAGCCTTGCAAGAAAGCCCCTTCCGAGCATCTTCCCGGCGAGGAGGGCGAACGACAGCCCAGCCACGTCGCTGCCGATCATGGGGAAGTTCGTATTTGTCACCCTGAACGCAGTGAAGGGCCTCCCCCGCTCGAGAATGCTGCAACGTGAGAGCTTCTTCGCTTCGCTCAGAATGACAGAAACAAAACATGGTCGCCTTTGAGCTTACCCCGCTTCGATGGACACCCCCTGCATGGGAAAGCGTGACTCGAACGCAGCCGGGCTAAGGTAGCCCAGCGTCGAGTGACGGCGCTGACGGTTGTAGAACACCTCGATGTAGTCAAAGAGCGCCGACCGTGCC
>JBBSMV010000154.1:0-7583 GCA_038232975.1 Rhodothermales bacterium | reverse complement strand
GTGCAGGCGCTCCTGAACAAAGGGGTCGTCTCCGAGGCCGTGGTCGAGGCGGCGGCCGAGGCCAAGCGCCAGACGCTCTGCCCGGCCTGCAAAGTGGTCGAGGCGGAGCCTGACGTCCTCCTGGCGAAGCAGCTCGGCTTCAGCGAGGAGGAGATCGCGGAGCTGGACTTCTACGCGGTCGGCTCCGACAAGAAGTGCTCGACCTGCAAGGGCCGGGGTTACAAAGGCCGCCGGGCCGTCGCCGAGGCGCTCTACTTCTCGCCCCGCATCCGCGAGCTGATCGTCCAAGCCGGCGACACCATTGATGAGGACGGCATCCGCGAGCAGGCGGTCAAGGAGGGGATGCTGACGCTCCAGGCCTCGGCGCGCGAGCTGGTGCGCATGGGCGAGACCGGCCTCGACGAGATGCTCCGTGTGACGGCCGGGGAGTCCTGAGGCACCCCGCCGCAGGTGCCCACGGCTGGGCGCGGGCGGTAGTTCAGTAACGCGGTGGGGTCAAAAGTACCCACCTGCCTGCGCGGTGCCGCGCGCCCCGCGCCGCCGGGCCGGGGTCTCCGGCGGAGGCCGAGGGGAGAGCGTGACAACGCGTTTCGATAAAGCGAAACGGCGGGGCCGGGGAACGCTTTTCGCCGGCTTGCAGCGGTCCAACCCCCGCCGCCTCCTGCCGTGTCCTCCTAGCGCCTGCCCGTTGCCATGCCGCAGACACTCCTCGGCCTCCTGGCCCTCGCCATCCTGACGCAGCTCACCTTCAGCCAGCAGCAGGTGACCATCAAGTCCTACCAGACCCAGGTCCGCAACGAGCTGAGCGTGGCGGCCTCGGGGATGCTCATGGAGGTGATGGAGCTGATGGCGGCCCGCCCCTTCGACGCGCAATCGGTGCCGCGCGTGGTGTTCGAGCGAGGCATCCCCGACGAAAGCCACTTCACCTCGATCGGGCCGGGCGGCGGCGACACGGGGTGTGACCCCTTCGTGATTGATCTCGACGTCTGCAACGACCTCGACGACCTCGACACCGACGGCTACCCCAACAACTTCACCAACTCCGACGTCGGGTGGTGGCCGGCCGAGGTCGAGCTCAGCAACGGCCACACCCTCCCGTTCGAGGTCAAGATTGACGTGAGCTACGTAGATGGAGTGAATCCAGACGTCGACGTGAACACCCCGACGCGGAATAAGCGCGTCGTGCTCTCGGTGCGGACCTCGCTGCTCCCGAACGAGGGGGCCTTCATCCACATCGAGCGCGTGATCGCCTACGACCCCTACAAGGCGGCGGCGGACTGTGTGCAGTTCTTCGGCGAGGACATCCTCAACACTGGCACGCTCGCTGCCTGCTCGAACCCCCGCGGGGAGCTCCTGAACCTCTAGCGCGCGCCAGCCCACTCACTAGGGCCGCTGGTCCGACGCCCCTTACGAGGACACGCCTCAGCCGATGACCTTCATCTTCGACCACATCATCGCCACTATCGTCGTGGCGACCCTGTTCTTCTCGCTCGCGGTGACCCAGCTTCGCGTCCAGGAGGCCGGCATCGCCCAGGTCTCCTCCCACGCCGCCAAGAAGAAGGCGCTCACCTTCGGGCAGTGGCTCGACGCCGACATCGTCTCGCTCGGCGAGAACGTGGCCGACAACAGCGCGCGCTTCGGCAACCCCGACTCCTCGACCTTCATCATCTACGCCCTCGATGAGGACAACGACCCCCAGCCAGAGACAGTCGCCTACACGACCGAGTGGGAGTTCTACAGCAACGACGACGGCGGCCTCCAGCAGTTCGCCACGCGCTACAGCCTCCTGTTGCAGCCGGACTCGCTCGAGATCGAGCTGACGAAGGACTTTAGCTACCGGCACCCGCTCTTCCAGCTCCGGCGCGACACGACCGACTGGAAGCCCGTGGACCCCAACACCGGCCAGGCTACGTTCTCGAGCGCCGACTTCACCGAGGACGGCCGCAGCGTCTCGACGCTCTCGCTCTTCCGCATCCAGCTCCTCGACAATCAGGGCACGCCCTTCGCCGCCGACGACCCCGACGCCCCCGACGAGGCCAGCTACATCCGCGTCGACTTCTCGTTGGTCCCCGAGTTCGACCTCGACCGGAACTACCTCCACGAGCTCTACTGGACGACCACCCTGAAGGTGCGCCCGTTCTGGAACTAGCCGGTCCGGCGCTCCCCCACGGGCAGCCGCCTACTCGGCACTCCGCCCTACCCTTTAGTCACTCTCTATCCTACTCACTCACACTTACCTGTCATGGGAAAGGCCGCACTCCTCATCGCGTTCGGCGCGTCGCTGTTCATCGCGCAAGGCATGGTCAGCCAGAACGAAACCGAGCGCCACACCACCCACGCCCAGGCGGACTTCGAAGAGGGCGTCGTAGCCCGTGAGATCGCCCGGACCGGGTTCAACGTCGCCATGGGCATCCTCCGCTCGCACGGCAACGACCTCCACGGGGCCATCAAGGCCATCAACAAACACGGTGCGAAGAAGTACCTCGAGGGCCAGCACCAGGGCGGGACGTTCCGCGTCCGCGCCGAGCTCAAGGACGGCAACGTCGTCCAGGTGATCTCGGCCGGCTACATCGGCGGCACGTTCAAGACGCTCAACGGCAACCAGAAGCCCGAGCCGGGGTGGTGCCGCGAGCCGGACCCGGTCACCGGCGAGCTCTACACCGGCGCGTGCCACTCGATGTGGGACGCCTCCAGCCCGCTCTACGAGTACGAGCTCCCGAGCGGCGACCCGCTCGTGGCGAAGATGGAGTGCGGCAAGCTCGAGACGACGTTCATCGAGTCGCAGGCCGGGTACTGCTCGGCGATCTTCCTCGAGCGCCGGCTCCCGGACCCCACGAACGAGGACGACCCGAACGCGGGTGACCCCGAGCCGCCCGAGATGCTCTTCCTCCCCGGCAGGAACCGCGACGGCCAGACCCTCTCCGTCAGCAAGTACGTCACCGGCGGGACCCAGATGAACTTCTTCATCGGCGTCGACCAGAACTGCAGCCTGCGGCCGACGGCCCCGGTCCCCGTCGAGGAGTTCCCGGCCTTCACCGGCAGCGAGAGCAACCCGGCCCCCTACGACCACCTCCACTACGCGCTGATGGAGGACGTCGGCGAGTTCGGCAACATGGCCGAGACGCCGTGGGCCTTCACCGAGATGCACCCCGACGGGATCAGCCAGAACGGGAGCGGCCAGGAGGTGCAGCGGTGGCGGATCGGCTGGGAGGACCAGCACATCACGGCCTGGGACAACCCCGGCTCCAGCAATCCGGCGAACAGCCTCCAGGCCCTCAAGCGCCTCGGCTACGACGGCAACGGCTGGCCCCTCGCCGACGACCTCGGCTACCGCGACCTCCGCGACTACGGCAGCCGCCCGGACTTCAGCGATCAGGTCATCGAGGTCAAGCTCCTCGAGGAGACCGACCTCAGCCGGTGCGAGCCGCCGAGCGACCCCGATCCAGACCCCACTCCCGATCCTGATCCGGACGCCGAGCCAGACCCCGAACCGACGCCCGACTGCGCGTGCCCGGAGAAAAACAAGAATAACAAGAAGGTTGCTGTCTGGCACAAGCTGCCCAACCAGAAGAAGGGCAAGACGATCTGCATCGCCGAGCCGGCGGTCCAAGCCCACCTCAACAACCACGACGACCACGTCGTCTGCCGTGGCGACTAGCCCATGGAATGCATAGTCGGCAGGGCCTGTGACGCCGGCCGTGCGGACGCCTACGAGCGGGGACGGAGCTACCTCCGTCCCCGCTCTGCGTTGTTGGGCCGCCGTGGCATTACGCTTCGTGCGAGGGGCGGTACGAATTGCCCGGCCCCGTCCAGCATGGATATCCAGACGGCGGGCTGGAGGTATATCCGGGCGTTGGCTCACCTTTTGAAAGCCGCGGCGACCGATCAGTCACCGTCTCTTTCAGGTCTGCCGCCGCCCCGCGTGAACGCTCTGTCCCCCTCCGAAGTCGCCGCCGTGCCCCAGGCGTCGGCCCCTCCGCTGAGCCATCCGTCGGTGGTGCCCTCACCGCCCCGCTCGGGGAGCGCCCGCGCCGCGAAGTTCCCGGACTTCGTGCGCTCGCTGGCCCGCTCGGCTCCGGCGTCGCTCCACGGCAAGGAGCGCCTGCGCTACTACGCCGAGCACGTCAACCGCTTCACGGACACGCAGCGCGACGAGCTGGCGGCCTACCTCGAGCGCTTCGTCGCCAAGATGGACGAGCTCGGGGCCTCCGACCTCGACCTCGGCGGCCACGCAACGTCCGGCCGCGTCTGGTACCGCGTCGACGGCGACAAGCGGCCCCACGACGAGACCGGCACCGCCAGCAGCCACGAGATCGACGTGATGCTGCTGGGCATGGCCGGCGAGACCCAGCAGCACGAGCTCTTCGAGAGCGGGGCCATCGACTTCTCCTACCAGCTCGAAGCGCCGGAGGGGATGTTCCGCTTCCGGGCGACGATGTACTTCGACTACCAGCACCTCGGGCTGTGTATGCGCGCCATCGCGCAGGAGCTCCGGCCGCTGTCGAGCGTCGGCTTCCACCCGGCCATCGAGCGCGGGCTGATGTTCAAGCACGTCCGCGACGGCCTCACGCTCGTCACCGGCGTCACCGGCTCGGGGAAATCCACCACGCTCGACTCCGTGGTCGACGCCAACAACGAGAGCTTCGCCGGCCACATCGTCATCATCGCCAAGCCGGTCGAGTACATGCACACCCCGAAGCAGTGCATCGTCCGCCACCGCGAGGTCGGCCAGGACGTCAAGAGCTTCAAGGACGGCATCATCCAGAGCCTCCGCCAGGACCCCGACATCGTCGTCGTCGGCGAGATGCGCGACCCCGAGACGATCTCGAGCGCCATCGAGGCCGCCGACTCCGGCCACAAGGTCTTCTCGACGCTCCACACCTCGTCGGCCGTCGAGAGCCTCGACCGCATGATCGCCGAGTACCCGCACGAGGAGCAGGACCGCGTCCGCAACCGCCTGGCCGACACGCTCCGGTGCGTGGTCTCGCAGAAGCTCCTGCCGAAGGTCGGCGGCGGCCGGGTGCTGTGCAAGGAGGTCCTCTGGCTCACCCCGTCAGTCCGGGCGGCGATCAAGAACGAGAATGTCGGCGAAATCTACCAGATGATCTGGGAGGGCGGCCGCCTCGGCATGGTCACGCTCGAGCAGGACCTCGTCCGGCTGCTTAAGGAACGGAAGATCACGCCCGAAACTGCTGTCAACTTCGCCAACAACAAGCGCCGCCTCCAGCAGCTCATCCAGTAGCCGCCGCCGGCCCCTCGCCACGCCCTCGCCACCGCCTTCGCTTTAGCTCCGCTCTCGTCCGGGCTTTTCGCCCGACGCGCACCAGGCCCCGCGCCTCACGCCCATGAAGAAGCTCCCCGACTCCATGCAGACGCACTTCGGGTCTGACCCTGCCCCGATCGGCGAGGGTGTCCCGAACGAAGCGGGCGGAGACGGTTCCGCAGCCGGCACCCCCGAGGTGCCCTCGGCCAAGCCCGCCAAAGGCCGGCGCAGCGCGAGCGCCCCCGTCCTCGGCGTCTTCGTCACGCCGACGGCCGTCCACGGCATCCTCGTCCGCGAGGCCGGCGACCGCTTCGGCGTGCTGCGGCCCTTTACGCGGCAGCGCAGCGCCTCCAACGCCGAGGTCCCCGACCTCGCCGCCCTCACCGCCGACGCCGGGGCCGACGACGACGACGTGACGATCCAGTTCGGCGACGCCCCCTCCGGGCTCGGCAGCGACGACCTGTTCCTGGACTCCGAGTTCAGCGACCTCACCGGCATCGACGCGCCCGAGGGCGAGTTCCAGACCCCGAAGAAGCAGGCCACGCCGGTCGTCTTCGAGCTCAAGGACATCCTCGACGAGTGCCAGGCCGCCGGCCACGAACGGCCGCCGACCGCGTTCTGCCTCAGCCAGCCCGACGTCGAGTACGTCGAGCTGCTCATCGCCACGGGCAAGAAGGGCAAGAGCGCCGAGAAAGAGGAGAAGAAGAACGAGAAACAGGACGCGCCGCAGGACGAGGAGGCCGCCGGCTTCCCCGACGTCAAGCGCGAGGCGCTCCTGGCCCAGCTCGAGCAGGAGTATGGCGACCCCTTCGAGAAGGAGCGCGTGGCGTTCCTGCCGATGACCCCGCGCGACGGGCGGCAGCGCTTCCTCGCCGTCGTCCCCTCGCCCGAGGAGTCGCTCGCCGAGTCGCTCGAGCTGCTCCGCGAGCAGGCCGGGATGCGGGCCGTGCCCTTCCGCTCGGTCGACGCCGAGGTGCCGGTCATCGTGGGCCTCGCCCACTGGGCCTTCCCGGCCGAGCCACACGAGAACACGGCCATCGTCCGCGTCGGCGGCGAGGACACGCTGGTGGTCCTGCTGCGCGGCGCGACGCTCCACCACGTCGAGCACATGCGCAGCGTCTCGACCTTCGACGGGCCGGACACGATCTGCAGCCGCGTGCTCCTCCAGCAGGACGTCCAGGGCATCGGCACGGTCCACAAGGTGGTGGTGCTCAGCGACGAGCGCGAGCAGGAGCTCGTCGAGGGCTTCGGGGCGTTCTACCCGGACGCCCGCGTGGAGGCCCTCCGCGGCGGCCTCATCGCGCGCGGCGTGGTCCCACCCGGCGCGGACATCGGGCTGCCGGCCCACACCGTCCCGGCCGTCGGCATGGCGCTCCGGACGCTCATGGAAGGGCGCAAGGACTCGCCCTTCTACGAGGTCAACATGCTGCCGAAGCGCCTGCGCAAGCGGCGCCGCAAGCTCGACGTCTCGGTGGCCTGGCACACGCTCGTGGCCGGCGTGCTGCTCTTCTTCGCGGTGCTCTTCTTCATGGGCCTCTACTTCAGCCAGCAGCGCGACATCGGCCAGGCCCAGACCCGCGTCGACGCCTTCCCGGACGAGATTGACCTCTCCGGCCCGGCGCTCCAGGCCCAGATCGACAGCCTCCAGAACGCCTACCTCCGCATCACCAACACCCTCAACGTCATTGACTCGCTGCTCGTCGGCAGCGACAAGTGGAGCCGCAACCTCGCCCGCGCCTCGCGCGCCGCGGCGTCGGCCGGCGGCGCGTGGATCGGCTCGTGGGAGCCGAGCAACGACGGGCTGACGCTCCTCGGCGCGGCGACGAGCCGCTCCCAGGTGGTCCAGCTCGCCGAGCGGCTCGACGCCGAGATCGAGGAGGTCAGCTTCAGCGAGATCAGGGACTACCCCGTCTACACCTTCAGCTTCGACGTGCCGGTGGAGGACGCCCTGCCCGAGGTCGCCGTCTACCTCCGCCAGCAGGCCGGCGCGGCCGTGGAGCAGCCGGAGCCGATAGCCCCCGACGGCGGCGACCCGCTGCTCGACTACGAAGCCGCCCCGGCCGCTCAGCCGTCCGACTCCTGACCCCCTGGTGACCGCCGCCGGCGACTCGCTCGCCCCGAGCGCTCGCCCTGAGCGCCCTCTCCGCCTCCAGCGCCCTCCCCCATGTCCAACGATATCCTCAACACGGTCGTCCTCTCCGTCGTCCTCGCGCTGGTCGCCGGGTTCGGGTTCTACGTGACCCAGCAGAAGCAGCCCGAGCGCCTCGATCGCCTCGAGAAGGAGGAGACCGCGCTCCGCCTCCGCAAGGCCGAGGTCGAG
>JBBSMV010000153.1:0-7589 GCA_038232975.1 Rhodothermales bacterium | reverse complement strand
GAGGGATTCGAACCCTCGAGCCCCGAGACGGGACCACTGGTTTTCGAGACCAGCGCATTCAACCACTCTGCCACCCCTCCACGGAGCGACGTATAACCCGGACCGTGGCGGAGACCTCACGAGGCCGAAAGTACGGACGCCGCCGCGCCGCCGCGCACGAAGGCTTGTTAAAGACGAAGGCCGAGAGCCTACTGCGCTGACAGCGAGATGCCGCCGCCGCCGGTGCGGACGTGGAGCCGCGCCCCGCCACCGCCGAGCCGCCCGTAGGCGCTCTCGTCCCGAACCTCGCCCTCGAACGGGAAGCTGCGGTCGAGGCGGAGCGAGCCGCCGCGGATCTCCAGGTCGGCACTCAGCGAGAGCGGGGCGCGGAGGCGGACGCTGCCCGTTCCGGTGTTGATGTCCACGGTGCCGGGCTTGGCGAGCGTCGCCCGGAGGTCGCCCGACGAGGTCGAGACCGAGAGGTCGCCTTCGACCGGGCCGAGGGACACGTCGCCCGACGAGGTGCTGATATCGGCTTGGCCGGCGAGCGCGTCGACCTCGATGTCGCCCGACGAGGACGAGGCCGCGAAGCGGTCGGCGTCGAGGCGCTCCACGGTGAAGTCGCCCGAGGAGGTGCTGAACGAGACGGCCGTCCCCCGGATCAGCGCCGCCTCGACATCGCCCGACGACGTGCTGACCTCAACGTTGCCCTCTATCTGATCGGCCTCGACGTCGCCTGACGACGTGGCGACGCTGAGCGCCCCGCGCAGGCGGCCGATCTCCAGGTCGCCCGACGACGTAGCGACCTCGACGTTGCCGTCGAGGCTCGGAATCTCGATGTCGCCCGACGACGTAGCGACGCTCAGGTTGAGCCGCTCCGGGGCCGTGATCACGATGTCGAACGACGCCTTTCGGTTGCGCCACCACCCACCGTCCTGCCGCTCCGTCTCGACGACGAGCCGGTCGCCCTGGCGCTCGACGCGGAAGCCGAGCCGGGCGAACGCCTCGGCTGCGTCGCGCCCGGTGCCGATGACCTCGACTCGGGCTTCGCTGGCGGTGCCGGTTCGGAGGACGAGGTCGGTGCTGCTCGTGGTGACCGAGAGGCCGTCGCCGGGGGCGAACGGATAGGTCTGGTCGAAGACGGGGTCGCCGGACTGGGCCGACGGGCGGGAGGCGGTGCAGGCGGGGAGCGCGAGGAGCAGCACGAGCGGGAGGCGGGACATGGCAGTGGGGGAAAGGGAGATAGGAATGGGCCGCGCTACGAACGGGGTGCTAGAAAGTTACCACGTCGGCGGCGGGACGGCCCGCCAGCTAGGGGTGGGCCGGCGGCTGAGGCCCACCGCCCCGCCGTCTTTCGACCCGATTTTCACGTCCTGCGCGCAGGCACAGGTGTACTTTCGAAAGCTGTCCACGGTACGCCTCCCGCCTTGTCCGTCGTCTCCCTCACCAAAACGCTCCAGACCGACGCCGACGCCGACCGGCAGCGGGCGCTCCAAGAGCGCGGCACGATCCCCGTCCACATCGCCGCGATCATGGACGGCAACGGGCGCTGGGCGAAGGCGCGCGGGCTGAACCGCGTCGCCGGGCACCGCGAGGGCGTCGAGTCGGTCCGCGACGTCACCGAGGCGTGTGCCCAGCTCGGCGTCGGGCACCTGACGCTCTACACGTTCTCGACCGAGAACTGGCAGCGCCCGCCGACCGAGGTCACGGCGCTGATGGAGCTGCTCGTCCGCACGATCCGCCGCGAGGTGGACCGCCTCCAGCAGAACAACATCCGCGTCCGCACCCTCGGCGAGCTCGACCGGCTGCCTAAGCGCGCCGCCGCCGAGATGCGCGAGGCCGAGGAGATCACGGCCGCCAACACCCGGATGACGCTCAACCTCGCGCTCTCCTACAGCGGGCGCTGGGAGATCGCCCGCGCCGCCCGCCGCATCGCAGACGACGTCCGCGCCGGCCGGCTCGACCCCGAGGCCGTGGACGAGGCCGAGGTCGCCGCGCGCCTCGACACCGCCGGCATCCCGGACCCGGACCTCCTGGTGCGCACCGGCGGCGACCTCCGGGTCTCGAACGTCCTGCTGTGGCAGCTCGCCTACACCGAGCTCTACGTCACCGGCGGCTTCTGGCCGGACTTCCGCCGCGAGGCGCTCTACGCCGCCATCGAGGACTTCCAGGACCGCGAGCGGCGCTTCGGCCGGGTGCCGGACGCCCGCGAGGCCCTCACCCCGGAGCCGTAACCGGAGCCGGAGCGGAGCAATAACCCCGTCCGCCCCGCCGTTCGTTTGCCTAGTCCGAGCGCACCCGCCGCCGTCTGCCTCCCCGCTCAAGTCCGCCGCCTGTGACCGTCGTTTCCTCCGCGTCCTCATCTCTGCTACGCTGTGGCCTCGCCGTGTGCTGCGCCCTCGCCCTCGCCGCGCCCGCAGGCGCGCAGGGGCTGGCCCAGCCGCTCGCGCAGGCCGCGGCACCGGCGGCCCCCGCCTCCTACGAAATCCTCGGCCTCTCGGTCGAGGGCGTCTCCGACGAGCAGGCGCGCGCCTTCGTACTCTCGTCGAGCGGCCTCCGCGTCGGGCAGTCGGTGACCATCCCCGGCGACCAGACCATCTCCGAGGCCATCCGGCAGCTCTACGAGCTGGGCAACTTCACCGACGTGGATGTGATCGCCGAGCGCTACGTCGGCGGCGGCGTCTTCCTGCTCCTCCGGGTCGAGGAGGTGCCGCGCCTGAGCGAGGTGGCGTTCGAGGGCGTCAAGGGCGGCGACCGGGACGACCTAGAGAAGCAGATTCCGCTCGTGCGCGGCCGGGCGCTCCGGCCGGCCGACCTCCAGCGCAGCGAGCAGCTCATCCGCGACCACTTCGCCGAGAAGGGCTACCGGCTCGTCCGCGTCGAGACCCGGCAGCAGCCGGCGGCCGACGGCAGCATGGTCGTCACCTTCGACGTGAGCCGCGGGCGCAAGGTCGAGGTCGGCGAGATCAGCTTCGAGGGCAACCGCGCCTTCGACGACGGCAAGCTCCGCAAGCGGCTCAAGAACAACCCCGAGGACCGCTGGTGGCGCTTCTGGGGGGCCTCGACCTTCGACGCCGCCGGCTTCGAGGAGGACAAGCAGAACCTCATCGCCTACTACAACGACCGCGGCTACTACAGCGCCCGCATCCTCGAGGACTCGGTTTACCTCGACCCGTCGGACCCGTCGGACGAGGACCCCGAGGTCGTCATTGACATCCGCGTCGAGGAAGGCCCGAAGTACCACATCCGCAACCTCGCCTTCGACGGCAACTCCGAGTACACCGACGAGCAACTCGCCCTCGCCCTCGGCATCGAGCGCGGCGAGGTCTACAACCGGTCCCGCCTCGAGCAGAGCCTCTACTACAACCCCCAGCACTCCGACGTGACCTCGCTCTACTCGGACCAGGGCTACCTCCGCTTCAACATCCAGCCGCAGATCACCGAGGTCGAGGGTGACTCGCTCGACATCACCTTCGCCATTGATGAGGGCGACGTCTACGAGTTCGGCGACATCACCATCCGGGGCAACACCCGGACGAAGGAGCACGTCATCCGCCGCCAGCTCCGCACCATCCCCGGCCAGACCTACAGCCGCCAGGCGCTCGAGCGCTCGATCCGCGAGCTGATCCAGCTCGGCTACTTCGACCAGCAGAAGCTCTCGGAAGGCCCGCGCGTCTCGATCAACGAGGAGACCAAGAAGGTGAACCTCACCTACAGCCTCGTCGAGACCGGCGGCGACCAGCTCGAGCTCTCCGGCGGGTGGGGCGGCGGTGGCTTCGGCCTGATCCTCCAGGCGCGCGTGGCCTTCAACAACTTCTCCATCCAGAACCTCTTCAACGGCGGCGCGTGGCGGCCCGTGCCCTCCGGCGACGGGCAGCAGCTCGCGCTCTCGGTCCAGACGAGCGGCCTCCGCTACCAGAGCTACTCGGTGACGTTCACCGAGCCGTGGTTCCAGGGCCGCAACACGCCCGTCGGCGGCTCGCTCTCGTACACCTACCGCGACTTCTCGAACTCGTCGCGCCTGCTCGAGACCGACGGCGAGGCGGCGACCGCGACGGCGCAGAAGTTCTCGACGCTCAACGCCGGGCTCTTCTACCGCCAGAGCCTCAAGTGGCCCGACGACTTCTTCCAGACCGGCACCAACCTCGGCTACCGGCTCTACAGCCTCGACGGGGCGTCGCTCAGCCGGAGCTACGGCCTCCCCGAGGGCTACAGCCAGGAGCTGACGCTGCGCCAGAGCCTGACGCGCAACTCGTTCGACGCGCCGCTCTTCCCGACGGCCGGCTCGAGCCTCCTGCTCTCGGCCGAGGTCGCCGCCCCGCTCCCCGGCTTCATCCAGTACCATAAGGAGAAGCTCTCGACCCGGTGGATCACCCCCATCGTCGGCCGCCTCGCGCTCGACTTCAGCGCCGACTACGGCTACATCGGCTCGCTCACCGGCGACGAGGTCGAGTTCCAGCGCTTCCTCATCGGCGGCTCGCCGCTCGAGGCCCAGAGCACGTTCCAGGGCTACGGCAAGGACATCGTCTACATGCGCGGCTACCCGACGCTCGCCATCACCCCGGTCCAGAACGGCCGCCGCGTCGGCGGGCGCATCCTCAACAAGTACTCCCTCGAGGCCCGCGTCGTGGCGATCCAGACGCCGCAGTTCTCGGCCGCCCCCTACCTCTTCCTCGACGCCGCCAACACGTGGAACGGCTTCGACGACTACAACCCGACGAAGCTCTTCCGCTCGGCCGGCTTCGGGGCCAAGCTGTTCCTGCCGTTCCTCGGGCTGATTGACCTCAACTACGGCTACCAGATCGACTCGTTCACCGACATCCGGGGCGGCGCGCCGCTCGAGGTCGCCCCGACGTGGCGCTTCCAGTTCTCGCTCGGCGGGCAGTAAGGCAGATGATTCGTGAAACGTGATTGGCTTCGCCGACCTTCGGGTCGTGAGATCGAGCACTACCGTTGAGACAGTCCACGAATCCCGTATCACGAATCACGCTCTCCACGCCATGACACCCTCTGCCGAGCTCGTACCCAAAGCGACACCCTCCATGCGCGCTCTTCTCTTTCTGCTTCTGACGCTGGCCGCCGCCGCCCCCACCGCGGCCCAGGAGCGCATCGCCTACATCGACTCGGAGTTCGTGCTCGACCAGATCACCGAGTACCGCACGGCGCAGGAGAACGTCAACCGCCTCGCCGAGCAGTGGCAGGCGGAGCTCGACGGGCTGCAGCGCGAGGTGGACGCGCTCGCGCGCGACTATGAGGCGCGGGAGCTGCTCTTCACCGACGAGGAGCGCGAGCGCAAGCAGCAGGAGATCGACGCGAAGCAGCAGGAGCTCGAGGCCCGCCGCATCCAGCGCTTCGGCCCCGAGGGCGAGCTCTTCCGCGAGCAGCAGCGCCAGATGCGCCCCGTCCAGGAGCGCGTCCTCGAAGCCATCGACCAGGTAGCGGAGGACGAGAACTACGACTACGTCTTCGACAAGAGCGGTGACTTCCTGTTTCTCTACGCCAAACCAAACCTCGACATCTCTGACCTCGTCCTCGACGAGCTCGGCATCGAAACCCAGGCCGGACGCTGAGCGCCGCGCCCCCAACGACCTCTGACCTACGCCATGACTGCCCCCAACACCATGACCTTCCTTAGCCGCCTCGGCCTCCTCGCGGTGTGTGCCGCCGCCTTCGCCCTCGCGCCCGTGCAGGCGCAGTCCACGGCCCGGATCGGCTTTACCGATTACGAGCTGATCATCGTCCAGATGCCGCAGTACCGCCAGGTCCAGACCCAGCTCCAGGCCCAGGCCGAGAAGGACCAGCAGGAGCTCGCCGCCATGGAGCAGACCATCCAGCAGAAGTTCACCGACTACCAGAGCCAGGGCGGCGTGCTCTCGGACGAGGCGCGCGGCGCGCGCGAGCAGGAGATCGCCCAGCTCCAGACCGACCTCCAGCAGGAGCAGCAAACCCGCCTCCAGGCCCTCGACCGCCGGCAGAACGAGCTCCTCCAGCCGCTCTTCAACGAGCTCCAGGGCGCGATCGACGAGGTCGCCCGGGCGCGCAACCTCGCGCTGGTGCTCTCGACGCGGGTCTCGACCGAGCCGGTGATCCTGTTTGCCGACGAGGAGAACACCGTGGACATCACGCCCGAGGTGATGAGCAAGCTCGGCATCAGCATGACCCAGAGCACCGGCGACTCCGGCGGCTGACCCCGCACCGCCTCTGCACCCCTGAAGGCCCTCGCTGTCTTGTACGGTGGGGGCCTTTTTGTGATAGGGCGTGGGGGGAATGGAGGGAATGGGAGGAGGGCGTCGAGTGCGAAGGGTGAGGTAGGACCTCTACCGCCGTGCCCGTAGGGGCATGGGTCTCGGTACATTGACTCCCGACCCCCGACTCCCGACCCTCGACTCCCGACCCCACACCATGAGCACCCAACTCGCCTCGGTCACCACGCTCGAAGACCGCACCAAGCGCGTCACGACGCAGACGCTCCAGGAGATGCGCCGCGCCGGGACGCGGATCGCCATGCTGACGGCCTACGACTACACCTCGGCCCGCATCCTCGACGGGGCCGGCGTGGACGTGCTCCTCGTCGGCGACTCGGCCTCGAACGTGATGGCCGGCAACGAGACCACGCTGCCGATCACGCTCGAGCACATGATCTACCACGCGCAGTGCGTCGTGCCCGCCGTGCAGCGGGCGCTCGTCGTGGTGGACCTCCCGTTCGGGACCTACCAGGGCAACTCGAAGCGGGCGCTCCACTCGGCGATCCGGGTGATGAAGGAGACCGGCGCGCACGCCGTCAAGCTCGAAGGCGGGGCCGTCGCTCTCGAGGCCGTCCAGCGGATCCTCTCGGCGGGGATTCCGGTGATGGGGCACCTCGGGCTGACGCCGCAGAGCATCTACAAGTTCGGCACCTACCGCGTCCGCGCCCGCGAAGAGGAGGAGGCCGAGCAGGTCCGCCACGAGGCAAAGCTCCTCGAGGAGGCCGGCTGCTTCGGGATCGTGCTCGAGAAAATCCCCGCCACGCTCGGCGCCGAGGTCACAGGGTCCGTCTCGATCCCGACCATCGGCATCGGCGCGGGGTCGGCGACCAGCGGGCAGGTCCTCGTCACGCACGACCTGCTCGGCCTGACCAAAGACTTCAACCCCCGCTTCGTCCGCCGCTACGCGGACCTCGCCGACGCCATGCACGAAGCCGTTGAGGCCTACATCGGAGATGTGCGCGCCGGAGTCTTTCCTGATCTGGACGAGAGCTATTGAGGGTTGATGAGGGAAGCTTTGGGTCGGGAACTACAGACTCGAAACCTCCCACCTCGGACCCCAAACCTTTTCCCCATGCCCCGCCCGCACACCCCGCTCGACGCCGCGCCGGACTGCCCGCTCGTCCTGCTGACCAACGACGACGGAATCGACGCGGGCGGCCTGGCCGCGCTCGCCGCCGCGCTCGACGGGCTGGGCACGCTCGCCGTCGTCGCGCCGACCGAGGAGCAGAGCGCCGTCGGGCACGCCATCACGGTGCGCGACCCGGTGCGGGCGCACCCGTGGCCGTTCGAGCTCGGCGCGCGCGAGGTCTGGGCACGGGCCGTCACCGGGACCCCGGCCGACTGCGTCAAGCTCGCCTGCCAGCG
>JBBSMV010000152.1:0-7732 GCA_038232975.1 Rhodothermales bacterium | reverse complement strand
GAGGCACGCCTCGCCCCTACGGATCTCGCGGGGGCAGGCTCTGGTCGGGCAGGAGGGTAGCCCTCGGGCACGGCGTGCCGTGCCCCTACGATCTGTTGCCTACCGTTCTCCGGCAGCGCATCCCGAACAAAAAGACGGCCCGGCAGGCCGCCTCGGGGCTGGGGAGGGAGCGCCGCCTCAGGCGCTTTCTTCAGCCGGCTCTGGGGTCGCGTCGGCGGCCTCCGCGCCGGGCGTGTCCTCGGGCGCGGCGTTCTTGGTGCCGTAGCGGCGGCGGAATTTTTCGACGCGGCCGGTGGTGTCCATGAACTGGCGCTTGCCGGTATAGAACGGGTGGTTCGTCGCGTCCACCTCGGAGTTGTAGGTGTCGCCGCTCATCGTCGAGCGGGTCTGGAACGTCGTCCCGTCGGCAAGCCTGACGGTGACGAGGTGGTAGTCGGGGTGGAGGTCGGTCTTCATGGTTCTCTTGAGGATGTCGCTGCAACAGGGGCAGAGGCGGAAAATACAGCCCCGGCCCCGCCGCGCCAAGCGCCGGGCGGGAGTTCCTGCTGTTTTCGAAAAGGGGCTGTCCTAGATAACGGTCCAGCTCAGTAGCGTCTTCAGTAGTTCGCGCGGCGGACCGTAGTTGAACCGCCACTCACATTCCTTCAGAAACAGCTCGAAATGAGCCTTCGGAATCCCATTATACCGCCTGAGATGCCGCTTCGCTTGGCTCGCCGACCCGCCAGCGGCGGGCGGGAAGTTCTCGATCCCGTTGATGTGAGCCACCCGCCCGTTAGCGTCGTAGTCCACCTACCCCTCTCCGTGGTCGATCCGGTAGTGCGCGAACCCCGAGGTGTCGAGGGTGTCGTAAACCGAGAACCCGTCGGTGTAGACTACGGACTCCGGCTCCACCCGCTGACGGATGATCGGCAGGAGCGTCGCCCGCTTGAGGTCCGGTGGGACGGCAGTGTAGACGCGCCCGCCGCGTTTGAGGATGCGGACGGACGGCCGTCCGTCCAAGACGACGACCTTGCCGGCGGCTCCGCGGCCCCGTTTCCCCTTGCGATAGCCTCCGAAGTACGACTCGTCGCTCTCGACCTCCCCGTCGAAGGGGCTCTCGTCGGCGATGCGCTCGGCGATGGTCTCGCGGAGCTTGTGGAAGTAGAGCGCGGCGGTGAGGCGCGGCGAGGCGGAAGCGTCGCCCGTGCCGGCGTTCGAGATCACGGCGCTCGCGCCGAACCCGACGGGCGGGCGGCTTCGGCTCGGCCTGGCCGCGCCCGCGAGTGCCCGCCTCCGCCTGGAGGTGTTCGACGTGCTCGGGCGGCGGGTGCTGAGCGCCCCCGAGTCGGCCGTGGAGCCGGGCCATCTGTGGCTCGGCCTCGACGCCTCGGCGCTGCCGAGCGGGGTCTACATCCTGCGCCCACGCGCGCAGCCCGAGGGCGGGCGCGCCTCGGCCACCGTGCTGTCGCGCAAGTTCACCGTCGTCCGATGAGGCCACCGTCGCTTGCCTTGCGCCTTGTCTCGGCAGCGTAGGGGTTGTTGATGGGGTGTTGGCCCTTGCCGTTCTTGAGGGCACGGCACGAGGCCCCGCCCGCCGTGCAGACGCGGCGAAGAAAGACCCACCACGGCGCACCGGGACCGCAGGGGAAACGCGAGGCACTGGGTGAGGTATGAAAGGCAGACCTCCTGTGCAGCTTCCCCTCTAGTTCCTTCCGCCCATCGCCCACGCACCCACCATGCCGACCAAGAAAGGCACGAAGAACCCGCTCCAGCAACGCACCCTCGGGCCGGTCTCGGACCTCGAGCGCCACCTCCCCGCCGACTGGTGGCGGACCCTCTTCAACTCGGTCTACCTCAAGACCGACGGCGACGTCGTCGAGAACGACGAGAACACGGTCCACGAGGTGGACACCATCATCCGGGCAACGGGGATGGAGCCCAACGACCGCATCCTCGACCTGTGCTGCGGGCAGGGCCGCCACAGCCTCGAGCTCGCCCGGCGCGGCTTCGCGCAGATCACCGGGCTCGACCGCTCGCGCTACCTCGTCCGCCTGGCCCGGCAGCGCGCCCGGAGGCAGGGCCTCGACGTGGCCTTCCGCGAGGGCGACGCCCGGCAGTTCCGCCTCGACGGGACGTTCCGCTACGTCATGCTCCTGGGCAACTCCTTCGGCTACTTCGAGAGCGCCGAGGACGACCTCCGGGTCCTCGAGGCCTGCCGCCGGCTGCTCGGCCCGCTCGGCACCCTCGTGCTCGACCTCACCGACGGGGCCTGGACGCGCGCCCACTTCGAGCCGCGCTCGTGGGAGTGGATCGACGAGCAGCACTTCGTCTGCCGCGAGCGCTCGCTCGCCGCCGACGGCGAGCGCCTGATCTCGCGCGAGGTCGTCACCCACGCCGAGAAGGGCGTCATCGCCGACCAGTTCTACGCCGAGCGGCTCTACAGCGCCGACGGCATCCGCGCCCTGCTCGAGCGCGCCGGGTTCGAGGGCGTCCGCGTCCACGGCGAAATCCAGGCGCAGTCCGAGCGCGACCAGGACCTCGGCATGATGGCGCAGCGGCTGCTCATCACGGCCTCGGTCCCGAAGGCCCCGAGCGTCGCCGCCGCGGCCGTCCCCTTCCCCCGCGTCACCGTCCTGCTCGGCGACCCCCGCCTCCCCGACGAGGTCAAGCGCGACGGGCAGTTCAACCCCGAGGACCTCGACACCGTGGACCGCCTCCAGCGGGCGCTCGGCGAGCTCGACGGCTACGCCTTCGACTACTTCGACAACCACGAGGCGCTGCTGAGCCACTTCCGCGCCGAGCCACCGGCCTTCGTGCTCAACCTCTGCGACGAGGGGTTCGAGAACGACGCCTTCCTGGAGCTCCACGTCCCGGCCTACCTCGAGATGCTCGGCGTCCCCTACTCGGGGGCCGGGCCGACGTGCCTCGGGCTGTGCTACAACAAGGCACAGGTGCGCGCCCTGGCCGAGGCGCTCGACATCCCCGTGCCCCTCGAAACGTACTACGCGCCGAGCGACCAGTCGGCCACGCTGCCGGCGACCTTCCCGGTGCTGGTCAAGCCCAACTTCGGCGACAGCAGCGTCGGCATCACGCAGGACTCCATCGCGCACAGCTCGGAGGAGCTCGTCGCCTACGTCGAGACCCTCAAGCACGACTTCCCCGGGCGGCCGGTGCTCGTCCAGGAGTTCCTCTCCGGGGCCGAGTACAGCGTCGGCGTCGTCGGCAACCCCGGCGCGGCGACGCAGGTGCTGCCCGTGCTCCAGGTCAACTACGGCGACCTCCCCGAGGGGCTGCCCCACCTCTTGGGCTACGAGTCCAAGTGGGTCCCCGACTCGCCCTACTGGAGCGCCATCCGCTACGAGGAGGCCGACCTCGGCGACGAGGCCGTGCGCACGCTCCAGGACCACGCCCTGACCCTCTTCGAGCGCCTCGGCTGCCGGGACTACGCGCGGTTCGACTTCCGCGCCGATGCCGAGGGCACGATCAAGCTCCTCGAGGCCAACCCCAACCCCGGCTGGTGCTGGGACGGCAAGCTGAACCTCATGGCCGGCTTCGCCGGGCTGCGCTACGCGGACCTGCTGCGGCTCATCCTGGAGGCCGCCCAGGAGCGCGTCGCCGCCCGCGCCCCGACCGCCGACCTCGCCGCTGTCGCTGAGATGGCGAGCGCCTGAGCGCGGGGAGGCCCTCCCTGCACGGCAGCGCCCCGCCCAGCCGGAGCCGGGCGGGGCGCTCGACTACGAGCACCGGCGCTTACTGCACCAGCGTCAGCCGGCCCGTCTCGGCCGAGGACCCGGCCACGAGGCGATAGACGTAGACCCCGCTCGGCAAGCCCGCCGCGTCGAAGGTGACGGTGTGGCGGCCCGCCTCCATCGCGCCGTCGGCGAGGGTGGCGACTTCGCGCCCGCGCACGTCGTAGACCACGAGGCGGACCGCACTGCTCGCCTCCAGCGAGAAGGCGATCTCGGTGCTCCGGGCGAACGGGTTGGGGTACGCTGCGACGGCGGTGGCCGCCGTGCGAGCGGCGGCCTTCACCTCGGCCTCCTCACCCGGCCACGGCGCGGCATCCACCACGTCCCATCCACCCGCACGAGCCTCGGTGCCGGCACCGGCGAGGCTGTTCGTGACGGTGACGGCAACGGCACCGGAGCACGCGACCGGCGTGTTGATGTCGAGGCCTACGCAGACGGAGTAGCTGTACGTCCCGGCAGGCGCGGTCCCCGGAATGGGCTGGGTGTAGGTCTGCGTGAAGCCCTGCCCGGCCGGTAGCGTCCCCGAGACGACCGTGCCCCGCGCCACGACGCTGCCGCCGCGCCGGGCGTAGAAGAAGAGGCCGCCGGTCTGGGCGCTGGGGGTGTTGTTCAGAATGCCATACCGGAACCGGACGGTGCCGCCCGCGGCGACGGTCGTCGGCGTCGTCGCCACCAGGCTGAGGGAAATGGCATTGTTGGTGAGGCTCACGGCGTCGATCTCGTTCCAGCTCGACACGGCGGGCGAGTTGATGGCGATGCGGACGGCGTTCACGGGGAAGGCCGTGCGGGGGAAGAGCACGGTGAAGATGCGGGCCTGGAGCGGGGCCGCCTCGGCCGTCCCGGACCACACGCGGACGAACTGGCCGGTGTTGGCGTTGCGGACGTAGACGGTGTCCACCGCGCCGGGGTTGTAGGTCTCGTAGATCGAGACGCCGGAGGCCGGGGCGGCGGTGTCGTACCCGAGGACGAGGAACTCGCGCTGGCCGTCGGGCGAGGCACTGGCCCACGCCGTCGGGATGTCGCCGTAGTTGGGGTAGGTGTCGGGCGCGCCGAGCGCCTGCTCGGCCGACCAGGAGGTCGTGGTGTACTGGCTGCTGAAGGCGAGGACGCTGGTGGCGAAGCTCTCCTGCGCGAACGCGCACGGGCTGAGCGACACGACGAGTGTGGCGACCCAGAGGAGGCGTAGGGTGTTGGACATGGGTAGGGGGTTGAAGAGGGAAGGAACTGGGGTCCGCCGGGTGCGGGCGTCGGCGCGATACCGTATATCGCGATACCGTATATAACGAGAAAATAGCGCGGAAGAGGTCACGGGGCCGCGCCATCCTACACGGCTCACCTCCACTTGCGCCAGAGGCGCACCGGACAGCGGCGCTCGCGGTGCGTGCCGCCGAACGCAAGTCGGCCCGCCCTGGCTGGGGACCTAGTGATGAGGCGGAAGCGACCAGGCAAGGCTACGAGCATCCCCACTATAGGCGACTGCCCCCACAGGGTTTTTTCCTTGTGCAGAACCAGCTTTTCCACTAACATTCTGCTGTGTCACTTTTTGGTATTATATATGCAATGGTAGTGGAGGCAGTACGATCTCACCCGGCCCAGGCTTGAACAGGGCGTCGCAGCGCCGGCGCAGCCTCGGGTTCATTTCACGATTTAGTTTTCTACTGAGGGATAGGTCCCGTGAGGCCGGCAGTGGTGCTACGCCTGGTCCTACGGCTCCTCCCTAGCCACGCGCTCAGCGCGTACCCCCATGCAACGCTTCCTCCTGCTCGCCCCTTTCCTCTTCCTCAGCGCGTGCGACAGCCTCGACCCTGAGCTGACAGCCGAGTCGAGCGACGCCCCCGCTGCAAGCGCCGGGACCAACGACGCCCGGCGGTTCCGCCCCGTGGTGCTCTCCGGAGTAGACGGGGCGAACCTCGGCCCCCTCATCGGGAGCGCGCCTGGCGACATCGTAGCCTTCGCCTACGACGCCTCCAGCGGCAAGTTCAGCCAGATCCCCGTCCAGGTGGACGAGCGCTTCGTCTACGACCTCGCCGACGCCTACGAGGGGATCACCGAGTGCCACTACGACCCCGTCACCAACACCTATGGCAATTCGTGCGACAACCTCCCGGGGCACGTCGTCACGTTGGGGTACAGCGACCCCCAGACTGCCATCGGCCCAGACCCTACGCCCACGCTCGACGCGAACGACGAGGTGGCCCTGCTCCTCTCCGACTTCGGCAGCCTGGGTGTGGGCCACCCCAAAAAGGTCGTCAAGACCACGCGCGTCCAGGTGGCGGTCGCAGTCGGCGGCACGACCTACTACGCCTACCTCTACCGCCGGAGCCATCCCAGCCTCGACCCGTCGGCACGGACGGATTACGTCACGAACGACTTCAACCTGGTCAACGGGAGCTACAGCACCTACAACATCGTGGGGGTCCCCGGCAACTCGGGAACCGTCCCCCCGCCGGGCTTTGGGGCCTCGAACCCGGAGAACACGGTGATCTCAGGGCAATCCTACTCCGTAGACTTCGCCGACCGGTGGATCATGGACGGTCTCCGGATCGGGGCACCCAACAGTTTCTCGGCTGACCTTCTCGATGTGGACATGATCGAGTTCTCTGGAGGAAGCTGCGGGCGGACGCCCTACACGGCTTCCCTCGGCGAAGGGGCCATCGTCGTGAACCGCGACGGGCCGGTCCGGGCGATCCGCCGCGTGGTGGGGTTCAACAGCGGTCCCCTCACGGACATGACGTGGACCTTCTACCCCTACGGCTTCGAGACCTTTGTGAACTACCGCGTACACCCGATCGGGGTCTCCATCAGATCGTTCCTCGACCTTTCCGACGCGGTGACGACTCACACCTATAACGCGGGGGGCGATCCCGCCACGGTCTCCTGGCAAACGATGGCGCTTCCGGGCCTGGGGGGCTGGGCCATTGTCAATGACGTGAGGACCAACATCGCCTTCTCTCCGGCCCCCGCCTTCTTCTACCGAAACGACGCGGGTCCCGCCTGTCCGTTCGACAACACCTACTTCCGGGCGGCGCACGGCGTACAGGTCCCGGATCAGCCCACGCCGAACACAGACCCGAGGAGAGGCCCCGCCCAGTACCTCACGTTCCGCAGGACCTTCGGCTTCGGCCCTGACCCCGGCGCAGCCCTCACGGCGCTTCAGGCTCCCCTCTCCGTCCAGACCACCCCGAGCCCGAACCCTTAGCTCGGCGTCGGGTCTCGCAGGGACTACGCTCTAGCGCCCCGCCCGGCTTTGGCCGAGCGGGGCGCTGTGCATAACCGGGGGCGCTAGAGCAGGCAGTAAGTTCTAGAGCAGGCAGTAAGTTGACGTAAGCTGATAGCCGCAGTGCTTGATCCAACGCTGAGCTTTTACGCACGAGCCGGCTGTCTAAAGCAGCTCGGCATTGGGTTCCGCCAGCCTCCAGCTCCAGGCGGGCGTAGAGGCCGTGTTCGCTATCGGCGTAGGACAAGGAGGGCGGCTGTCTCAGCGGAGACATGGCACCAGCCATTCGGTAGGGAAAGCAGACCAGCGAGCGAGGCAGGTGCGTGCTACGAGTGTGCTACGAGTCCCCGCAGCTCGGCACATCTCTGCGCAGCTCCGCGCGAAACGCGAACGCCCCGAACCGGCCGATTCAGGGCGTTTTGGAGGAGCCAATGGCCGGACTCGAACCGGCGACCTGCTCATTACGAGTGAGCTGCTCTACCAACTGAGCTACATTGGCTGCTGATTGGGTGCTGGAGGGGCAAAGCTACGGTGCGGCCTCGGCCTCCGTCAAGCGCGAAGCGGCACCCACGGTGTCCTGTGTGGAATCTTCTAGCCACCGGCTACGCTAAAGAACGACGCTGGTCTGGAGTGTGTCATGGACCTGCCCCCCTAGCAGGGGGGCGGCGAGGTGAGCGCAGCGAGCCGAGTGGGGGGTCGAGGGGGGTGGGTGATGCCGCCCGGCCCCGCCCCCCGACGGGGCTCACCCAGGGAGGGGGGGGGGGGGGAGGTGGGGGGGGCTGCGCGG
>JBBSMV010000151.1:0-7757 GCA_038232975.1 Rhodothermales bacterium | reverse complement strand
GGCGAGGGCCGGACGCTCCTTTCCCCACGCCCGTGGGGATGAACCGCACATCCACGTCATCCACGGGCCGCGCGAGCACCTTTCCCCACGCCCGTGGGGATGAACCGGACTACGACGAGAGCGGCGAGTACCTCGGAGCACTTCATCCCCACGCCCGTGGGGATGAACCGGGGTCGCCACGTCGAGCGACACATCGCCCCGCCCTTTCCCCACGCCCGTGGGGATGAACCGCGCGCGCGGCGGACGAGCTGCGGCGTGATCTGCCTTTCCCCACGCCCGTGGGGATGAACCGTGTGCGCTGCTCGAAGACGTACTTCGCGCCGACCTTTCCCCACGCCCGTGGGGATGAACCGGGGTCGAGCGGTCCCCGAGCCAGTCGAGGGGGCCTTTCCCCACGCCCGTGGGGATGAACCGAAGACGCAGAAGACGGCCCCGGCACCATCGAAATCGGACGGCGACGCTATAGCACCGTCCTCAACCAGCGAGGTGACCAATGAGCGACGACAGCCGCATCACCGAGGGCAGCGGGAACGTCTTCCGCGACCTCGGCTTCGACGAGACCGAGGCCGAGAACCTCCGCATCCGCACCCAGCTCATGATGAGCCTGACGGCCTACATCGAGGCGGAGGGGTGACCCAGACTGAGGCCGCCGAGCAGATGGGCGTCCACCAGCCCCGCGTCTCGGACCTTGCGCGCGGGAAGATCGGCGAGTTCACCATTGACGCGCTCGTCAACATGCACGCCGCCGTTGGCCTCCGCGTCCGGGTCGAGATCGGAAGCGCGGGTAGCCGCGCTGAGGCAGCCTGACCGACCTTGTCCCCACGCCCCCGGCCAGCCGTAGGGCGGCTCGCCGTGCCTGCCCTACGGCTGAGCAGGGGTGCTCGGCGGCAGCACGTAGCACGTCGCCTGCGCCAGGACCAGCACCCGGCCCTCGGGACCTGTGACGCGCGCCGAGAAGAAGAGGTGCTGCCGCGTCCGCTCCTCAAGCCGGCCCTCGACCTCGATCCACGCGGTGTCCGGGCCGACGGGGCGGAGGTACGACAGGCTGAGCTGCGTCGTCACGCTCGGCGGGGCGACGAGGTAGCTCAGCGGCCCGAGCGTGTTGTCCACGGCGGCGGCGATCATCCCGCCCTCCATCTCGTCGAAGACGGGCGGCGGGATGCGGAGGCCAGCGGGGAATGAGCGCTGAGCCGGGCGAGGAGGTCGGGCATGGGCAGGCTGGAAGAGAGGAGGGCGGCACCAACCGGAGGGCCACGGCGGGGTTCCGGGAACCCGCAGCGGGCGGCGCGCGGTTTGCGCGTTCCCCTGACGCCCAAGCTCGTGTATCCCACCGCCGAAGTCCGCTGGTTCATCGAAGGCGCGCTCCCCGGTGAGGTCGAGGCGTGGTTTCGAGATGTCGCCGGGGCGTCGGCGTGGGAGGCGCGGACGGACCGCTACGTCCGTCCCGCCGCGCCGGACGGGCTGGGCGTGAAGGGGCGGACCGGGAACCTGGAGGTCAAGCGGCTCGCCGAGGTCGTCGGCGAAGAGGCGTTCCACGAGCGCGTCACTGGGCGCGTCGAGCGCTGGCGCAAGTGGAGCTTCCCGCTGGACGACGCGGCGCGCCTCCGCAACGGCGCGGGCGACTGGGTGGCCGTGGCGAAGCGGCGGCAGAAGGGGACCTTCGCCGTCGGCGACGATGTTGTGGAGCGGGTCCCGCGCGAGGAGCAGGCCGAACAGGGCTGCTCGCTGGAGCTCGCCGAGGTGCGGGCGGAGGGCCGGACGTGGTGGAGCGTGAGCTTCGAAGCGTTCGGACCCGAGCCCGATCTCGTCGGGGTCCTCCGCCGGGCGGCGGGGCACGTCTTCGCCGAGGCCGAGCCGCCCGCGCTCGGGGCGGCGCGTTCGATGAGCTACCCGCGCTGGCTGTTCGAGTGCGTCGGTGAGGACCGGAAGGGTTGAGCGAGAGGCCAACCAGGAGGCACCGAGGGCGCGCAGAGGCAGGCGGCACGTGCGCTTCTGCTTTAAACACACAAAGTTTACTTTAGTCCCCTTGCACATCTGCACAGAATGGGTTATGCTGGCTGCAGGTGGCCACCGACACGAGCAGCGTGGGCCTGTTCGCCTACGCCTTCGCCAACGACGGCACGAACCTCGACCTCACCGCCGAGGACAATACATCAACGGGTTCGACATCGGCGTCTACGTCTGCGAGGACGAGGACGGCCTCGTCCTGCCCGTAGACCTCGACGGGGGCAACGACCTCAGCGACAACAGCCCGCTCGCGCTGTTCTCCTGCATCGCCAACGACACCGATGCCGAGAACAACTTCTTCGGGCCCACGACCGAGTCCGAGGTCGCCGCGCTCATCGAGAACCAGGGCACCGGCGAGGTGGACTTCAAGCCGTTCGTCGGCATCATCGTGGACCTCGAAGCGATGGCAACCTCGTCGCTGACGGTCGCGTCTGGCGGCTCGGTGGACTTCCAGTACACGGTCGAGAACTTCCGCACGGATCCGGTCCGCGGCGACCTCTACTTCGTCGCCGAGCGCAACGGAAACCAGGTAGCGCGCGGGATCGTCCGCAGCGGCCGGGTCAACCCGATGACGACGGTCATGGGGACGTTCACGCAGAACGTGCCGAGCAACGCACCGGCGGGGGAGTACACCTACCGGCTCCGCGTCGGGACCTTCCCCGACTTCTTCGTGGACGAGGAGGTGTTCACGGTAACGGTGACCGGCGGCGCGCGCGTCGCCGACGCGCCGGTGGCCTCGGGCGAGTGGTCCGTCATCGCCGAGCCGTGGGTCGTCGTCACCGCCGAGGAGGCCCAGGCTGCCCTCGCTGCGGCCGAAGCGGCCGAGCCGAAAGCTGCCGCGCCGGAGACGGATGAGCTTCCCGCGGCGGCCTCCGCGGCCCTGCCGACGGAGCTCTCGGTGACCTCGGCTCCGAACCCGGCGACGCACCGGGCGGCGCTCACGCTCGCCGTGCCCGAGGCCGGGCCGGTAACGGTGACGCTCTACGACGTGCGGGGCCGCGAGCTCGCCGTCGCGCTCAACCGCGAGCTGGAGGCAGGCACGCACACGGTCGGCCTCGACGTGTCGGGTCTCGCCTCGGGCGTTTACATCGTCCAGGCGCAGAGCGCCTCGCAGGTGGCGGTGCGCCGGATCACGGTCGTGCGCTAAGCTGAAAGGCACCACGCTGGAAGCGGGGTCGCTCGGTGCAAGCCGGGCGGCCCCGCTGCTTGTGGGGCGTGATTCGTGGGGCGCGATTCGTGATCCCGCCTCGACGCTTCAGCGAGCGCCCTCACGAAGCGATAGCTCCCTTGCTCAAGCCGAATCCGCATCAGAAGCTGTACGCGACCCGGAGGTAGACGAAGTCGTTGCCGTCGTAGGTGGCGAACGAGAAGGCCGGCTCGCGGAGGAGGCCGGCCAGATCGGTGGCATCGCCGCCGGGTCCGCCGAAGACGTGCGCGCCGAGCGTGGCACCCAGCGCGTCGCGGACGGCATAGGTGAGCGACGGGTTCAGCCAGTAGTCCGCGCTGAGGTTGTAGTAGACGAACGCCTGCGCGGTCAGCGTCTCGCGCCGGAAGCGCCCGTTCCAGAGCGCCGTCACCGACGGCTCGAAGCGGTCCTGCGCCACGCGCTCGTCCCAGCCTATGACGAGCGTGCCGAGGGCCTGCACGCGGACGAGCTGCGCCCCGAAGGCCCGCTCCAGCCCGAGCGCCGCCTGACCCACCGGCTTCTCGATCAGAAACCCGCGCTCCACCGCGTCGAGCAGCGCAGGATCGAGGAGGTCGAGGGGTGACTGCGGAAGCTCGATGGGCTGGTCGAGGAGATACGACGAGTGGAAGGCGGCCTCGCCGCGCACCACCAGCGGGTCGAGCGCGAGCGTCTCGGCCGTCAGCCCGAACACCTGCCGCCGCCGGTAGGTCGGGGTGATCGCAATCCGAGCGCTCGGCGGAAAGAAGCTCACCTCAACACCTTTGCCGAAGGCGGGGAGGCGGTTGAAGCCGTTGATCCAGAGCAGCGCCAGGTCGGTGCGCGGCAGCCCGCTCCAGGTCACGCGCAGCGCCGTCTCCGCGCCCCGGAGCGTCGAGTCCTGCGCCGCCGGCTCGGTGATCGCAGCGGGGACGCCGAAGACGGCGGCCGGGATCGGGTCCCACGGCGAACCGCGCGCGGGCAGCCGCGTCGTCGGGCGGCGCGGGACGGCGACGCCGGTCACCCGGACATCGCCCGCGTAGAGCGTCGCCGTCGCCGCCGTCACGCCGAGGCGCAGGTCCTCGAAGGGCTGCGCGAGGAACTCCGTCAGGTCGAGCGGGGCCAGCAGGTCGGTGACGAACGTGCCGTCGGTCTCGCCCCAGACGATGAGCTGCCGCCCGAGCCGGAGGTCCACGCGGCTGAAGTAGAGGTCGAGGAACGCCTCGCGGAGGTCGCCGCCGAGGCGCTCGCCGAGGGCGTCGTAGTCGAGCCGGGGCCGGAGGACGATGCGCCCGCGCTCGTAGTCGAACGTGAGCAGCACCTCAGCGCGGTTACGAGCCGTGAGGAACGCAGGCGGGTCGGCGAGGCGGAGGCCGGCGTAGAAGGAGTACGAGCCGCCGAGCCGGAGCCGGTCGCCGAGCTGGGCGCGCGCGGGGGCGGCGGCGAGCGCGGCGAGCGCGAGGACCAGAAGCCAGGGGCGCACGGGCTAGCGGCCGGAGCGGACCATCTTCCTCATGAAGAGCGGGAACAGCAGGAAGAGCACGCCCATCCCGAGGAAGAAGAAGCTCGCCTCGCCCGTCCGCGCCAGCCGGAGGCCGAAGGCGATGAGGAACAGCACGCCTGCGACGACCCCCATGACGTCGGCGACCTTGCGGATCGTGCCCGCCGACTGCGGCGAGAGGTCGGGGTCGTGGTGGTCTTCGTGCTCGGGCATCATGGGCGTCACCGGAGGGGGAGCGCAGAAGATACTGCGCCCGCCGGTTCGAGGCGCGCCGCCGTCACCGCGCTAGGCGTCACCGCGCCAGGTTGAACCCGGCCAGGAGGCTGAGGCGCACGCCGTCGCCGGAGAGCACGGCCGAGAGGTTCAGCGGGATGTTCAGCCCGCCGTACTGCTGCGTCACCCCGGCAGCCACGGCGTAGGCGGCCCCGGCGAGCGAGACGTTCGGGCCGAACCCGAACTCGAGGCCGCCCGCCGTCCGCAGGCCGACGAGGAAGCTGAAGCTGGGCAGGAACAGCCCCTGCTCCAGCCCGCCGATGAGCGGGACGAACTCGGTGACGCCGCTCAGTCCGGTGTCGGCCGCGAAGAGGCGGGTCTCGAACTGCCAGCCGAACTGCGTGATGACGGGCCTCACCTCGCCCTCGCCGTCGAGGCCGCCGCCGAACTCCTCGTTGAGGCGGTCCACGAGGCCGCCGCCGAGGTAGGTGACGCCGACGCGCGGGCCGGAGAGCTTGAGCGGCTCGGTGGTGACGCGCGCCGCGCTCGAGTCGGGCTGGGCGAAGGCGGCGGGAGCGGTGAGGAGGACGAGCAGGAGGGCGAGGCGCATGGTCGGCGGTAGGGTGGGAGCGGAAGAAACGACACCCGCCCTGCCGGAGCAAGCCCTATCGCAGGCCGCGCTATCGCAGGCCGCGCTGGAGCTGGCGCTCGGTGAAGAGGGCGTCGCCGAGGGCCGCGCCGGTGTCGCGCTCGGTGAAGGTGAGCACGGTGCGGCGGCCGGCCTGCACGTCCTCCATCGTGAGCCGGCCCGCCCGCCACGCGCCGGGGGCGACCTCGGCGAAGTCGCCGGCCGTGAGCACCTTCGCCAGCTCGCCGCTGCGGTCGTAGTGCTCGGCGCGGCGGACCACGTAGCGCGCGCGGTCCACGGTGAGCACGATCCGGCTGTACTTCGAGTCGGGGTCGGTCGGCCGGGCGTCGAGCACGAAGGCGTCGGGCGTGGTCTCGGCCATCGTCACGTCGTAGGCGTCGGGGTCGCGCGTGCCGAGGTCCTCGTAGGTGAAGTCGCTCCCGGCGAAGCGCTCGCCGCGCGTCGAGCCGGCGATCCGCTGGACGCGGCCGAGCGCCGGGAGGTAGAGCTTCTGGTCGTCGCCGCCGTCGGCCTCGATGGTGAGCAGCCCGGTGCCCCGAATGTCGGCCGGTCCGGTGAAGACGAGGATGGACTTGAGCCGGTCGTCGCCGCCGCGCTTCGTGCGCACGTCGAGCGAGCGGGTCCGGGTGCGCCCGCGCTCGTCCACGATCTCCATGCGGATCGAGGCCGACTCGGTGCCGACGAGGTTCTGCCGGCGCTCGACCTCGTCGAAGACCTCGGAGGCGGTCGTCTGCGCGTGCGAGGCGAGGGGCAGGAGGGCGAGCAGGAACGGGAGCGCGGACGAGCGGAGGAGGCGCGGCATGGGCAGGGCGGGCTGATAGAGGACGGTACGCGATCCCTTCCTACGCAAGACGCGGACCAGAGACCCCGCCGTGACGGGCGCGCAGGCCACTTCTCGAAAAGGTCAAACGGCGGGTAGGGCATTCCACCGGCGGGTAGGGCATTCCACTAAATCCGGTTGATTCGATGGGCGGTTCGTAGGGACACGGCGTGCCGTGTCCGCGCAGACCGGCCACGCGGCAGGACAGTCTGCGTACCTTGCCCGACCCGGCTCCCCCGCCGGGCTAGCCCGCATTCTCCCGACCGCCCCTCGCCATGAACCGCTCGCTCCTCGCGCCGCTCCTCTGCGGCCTCCTCCTGCTCGCCGCCGCGCTCGCCCCGCTGCCGGCCGCCGCGCAGGTCGCCACCGAGACCGCCGAGCTGTCGCTCGAAAGCCTCTACGACTCGCCCACGTTCAGCGGCCGGGCCTTCCGCGGCGGGCGCTGGGCCGAGGCCGGGCCGGTCGTCCGCTACATCGAGCCCGAGGGCGACGCGACCGATCTGATGGAGTACGACCTCGAGACCGACACCCGCACCGTCCTGATCGACGGCAGCGCGCTGGCGAAGCCTGACGGCGACGGGCTGATCCAGATCGAGGACTACGACTACAGCGCCGACCGCTCGAAGGTCCTCCTCTACACCGACTCCGAGCGCGTCTGGCGGCTCAACACGAAGGGCATCTACTACGTCTACGACACCGCCACCGGGGCCGTCACCCCCGTCTCGGACCGCGCGCTCGGCTTGCAGATGTTCGCCAAGTTCAACCCCGCCGGAGACAAAGTCGCCTTCGTCCGCGAGCGCGACCTCTTCGCCGTGGACCTGGAGACGGGCCGGGAGACGCGGCTGACGGAGAGCGGCTCGCCGGGCGGCATCATCAACGGCACCTTCGACTGGGTCTACGAGGAGGAGTTCGGCCTCCGCGACGGCTTCCGCTGGAGCCCCGACGGCCGGTACCTCGCCTTCTTCCAGCTCGACGAGACCAACACGCGCGACTTCCAGCTGACCGACTTCCGCACGCTCTACCCCGAGTACACCAAGTTCCGCTACCCGAAGGCCGGCGAGGTGAACGCGGAAATCCACGTCGGCGTGATTGACGTGGCGAGCGGCGAGACCCGGTTCTTCGACACCGACACGTGGAACAGCGGCGGCGAGGAGCACGAGTACCTCGCCCTCATGGGCTGGACGCCGGAGATCAGCGGGCAGCACCGCGTCTGGATGGCGCGGATGAACCGCGACCAGAACGTCCTCGACCTGCTCTACGGCGACCCCGCCTCGATGGCCGTCGAGACGGTCCTCACCGAGACCTCCGACACCTGGATCGACGTCGAGACCGGCTTCTCGGACCTCGACATGGGGACCGTCACGTATCTCGACGACGGCGAGCACTTCGTCTGGCGCAGCGACCG
>JBBSMV010000150.1:0-7770 GCA_038232975.1 Rhodothermales bacterium | reverse complement strand
TGACTTTTGAACGTCACAGACCCATTCTTACAGCTGCGTAGCGCTCTGCGAGCTGTCGTGTACTGTGGCTTCCTAGACGCACGCTGATACCAGGTCCGGATAAACCGGGTAGGTCTGCCCTCCGTCTCTGCCCGTAGTCGTAGGGACAGGGCGTGCCCTGTCCAGCCCTGGGGCACGTCTGCGCGGACACGGCACGCCGTGTCCCTACGGCCAGCGTCATACGGATCAACCGGATTGGGTATCATAGCCCTGCGCGAGTCACCGCATTCGTCCCCCTCCTGGTTCCCGTCATCCCCGCGCAGGCGGGACCGCGCAGCAGCGGCGCTAGCCCATCCAGAGCGGTCTGCTTCCCCGCTGGCTCCCCACCTGCGCGCTGGTAGGGGATGGTACGCACACAGCCCGACGACGCCTTTCTGCTGCCGCCTCCGCGTCGGCTACTCGGCCGCGCCGAGGACCTCGGGGGCGACCTCGACGAGGCGGCCCTTCGTGAGCGCCAGCGTGCGCGCCGGGTGCTGGCGGACGAGGCGGTAGTCGTGCGTCGCCATCAGCACCGTCATGCCCTGGCGGTAGAGCCTCTGCGTCTCTCGGAACTTCTGGTACGGAAACTGTATCATAGCTACAGTTCATCCCCACAGTTCATCCCCACAAGTGTGGGGAGACGCTCCGTCCACTGAGGCAATGGCTACGATTCCGTTCGCACAAGTTCAGCGCCGGCTCGACCGGCTCCCGGACCGCCTCCGGGCCGACCCGGACCAGGAGGTCGTGATCACGGAGGACGGTCTTCCCACGATGGTGGTCTTATCTTGGGATCGCTACGAGTCACTCCTCGAAACTGACGAAATCCAGCGTGACGAGGTGCTCATGAGAGCGCTGAGGAAGAGTGTCCAAGAGATCGAGCAAGGCGAAGGCCTTTTCTGGGAAGAAGCCAAGCGGCACCTCGGCTGGCGCTGAGAACTTCAAGGTCATCGTCACCCCGACGGCCGTTGAGATGCTTGCCGCCGTCAAGGACCGACGGCATCAGCGTCTGATCGGTGAGAGGATCGATGGTCTGGCCCGAGCGCCGGAGCAGCAAGGGAAGGCACTCACAAGGGAAGGCACTCACCGGAGCCTTGAGCGGATTCCGGAGCCTGCGGGCGGTGGGGCAGCGTTACCGGATCATCTACCGGGTGGTCAGCGGCGAGGTCCAGGTGTACGTCGTAGCGGTAGGGCTTCGCCAGGAGGGAAGCAAACGGGACGTATATCGCCTGTTCGGACGCCTGGTGGACCGCATTGGCGGGGTGTTCGGGTGGTAGGGTAGCCCGGCGCTGGCTTATTCCGCCGCGCCGAGGACCTCGGGGGCGACCTCGACGAGGCGGCCCTTCGTGAGCGCCAGCGTGCGCGCCGGGTGCTGGCGGACGAGGCGGTAGTCGTGCGTCGCCATCAGCACCGTCATGCCCTGGCGGTGGAGCTTGACGAGCAGGGCGTGGATGCCGTCGGCGACCGTCGGGTCGAGGTTGCCCGTCGGCTCGTCGGCCAGGAGCAGGGCCGGCTCGTTGACGAGGGCGCGCGCGATGCAGGCGCGCTGCTGCTCGCCGCCGGAGAGCTCGTGCGGCATCGCCCGCTGCCGGTGCGTCAGCCCGACCCGCGCGAGCACCTGGAGCACGCGCTGCTTGACGACCGCCCCGCGCTTGCCCGTCGCGTAGAGCGCGAAGGCCACGTTCTCGAAGGCGTCACGGTCCGGCAGGAGCTGGAAGTCCTGGAAGACGACCCCGAGCGAGCGCCGGAGGTACGGGACCTCCTTCGGCTTGATCTGGTCCGAGCGGTAGTGCCCGACGCGGACCGTGCCCGCGTCCGGCGCGCGGTCCATGTAGAGCAGCTTCAGGAGCGAGCTCTTCCCGCTCCCCGTCTTCCCGACGAGGTACACGAGCTCGCCGCGCTCGACCTCGAACGAGACGTCCTCGAACACGGTCCGCCGCCCCCGCTCGGGGGTCGGGTACGACAGGCTGACGTCGCGGAACTCAATCATTTCAGGTGTCGAGAGTCGAGCGTCGGGAGTCGGGGGTCTCTTGACCCTCGGCGCGCAGGACCCAGTGGATGCGCTCGGAGGCGTCGGTGGCGGGGTCGGTGGTGAAGCCGTCGTAGGCGGCGACCGCTTCCAGCGGCGAGGCCGCGACGAGCGCGGCGACCTCGGCGCGCGAGTAGGCGCGCTGGACGTGCTGCTCGGCGTAGGTCCGGCCGTCCACCGTCAGGTCGAGCTCGGTCGTGTGGAGGCAGGCCTCGGGGTCGTAGCGGCTGCGGCGGACGTAGGCGAAGCGCTCGGCCTCGCCCTCGTCCTCGAAGTAGGCTTCGTTGTTGAGCGAGTTGGCCGGCGTGCTCTGGTCCACGACGACGAGGCCGCCGGGCGCGAGCGCCGACGCGGCGCAGGCCAGCAGTGCGGCCACCTCGGCCTCGTCGAGGAGGTAGTTCAGCCCGTCGTAGAGCAGCAGCACGGCGTCGAAGCGCTCGGCCGGCGCGCCCTCGGTGAAGTCGGCGACGGCGAAGCGGAGGTCTCCGGCGGCCTCTCCAGCCATTCTTGCTTTGGCGCGGGCGACGCGGATCATGGTCGCCGAGCGGTCGGTGGCGAGGTAGCGGAAGCCGCCGTCCGGGCTGCGCTCCTGGAGCTCGAGCGCGAGGCTCCCCGTCCCACAGCCGAGCTCGAGGACCGAGCGGGGCCGGAGGTCGTGCTCGGCGAAGAGGTCGAGGACGTACCCGGCCCAGCCGCCGTAGTCAACGTGGGCCATCACCACGTCGTAGCCCGCCGCGAGCGCGTCGTAGGGGTCGGTGAGGCGGGGCATCGTGGTGGGCATTCCTGCTCGGAGATTCCTGCTCGGAGGCGGTGGGGCATCGGGAGAACGGAAGATAGCGGGGCTTTCGGACGTGGGCTTGCCCTCTTCCATTTTCCACCCCCTATCCTCCGTCTTCTAGGCGTCGCTGCGCGATCTCGGCGGCGAGCACGACGGCCGCGCGGAAGCTCGATGCGTCGGCCCGCCCCTTGCCGGCGATGTCGAACCCGGTGCCGTGGTCGGGCGAGGTGCGGACGATGGGGAGGCCGGCGCTGACGTTGACCCCGCCGCCCATCGCGAGCGCCTTGAACGGGGCGAGGCCCTGGTCGTGGTACATGGCGAGGACGGCGTCGTGGCGCTCGAAGCCGCGCCGCCCGAAGAAGGCATCGGCCGGGAACGGCCCCGGCGCGTCGAGGCCCTCGGCGCGCGCCGCCTCGAGGGCCGGGCCGAGCACATCGCGGTCCTCGCTCCCGATCACCCCGCCGTCGCCCGCGTGCGGGTTGAGGCCGAGGACGGCGATGCGCGGCGCGCCGATCCCGAAGTCACGCCGGAGGGATTGGTCGAGGCGGCGGAGCGTGGAGAGGACTGCGCCTTTCGTCACAGCATCGGCGACGGCGCGGAGGGGCAGGTGCGTCGTGACGAGGGCGACCCGCAGGCCGGGCACCCGAGGGTCCACGAGCATCATCACCACGCCGTCGGCGCGCGTGCGCTCGGCGAGGAACTCAGTGTGGCCGGGGACCCGGTAGCCGGCCAGCGCGATGGCCTCCTTCGAGATCGGAGCCGTCACGAGGCCGTCAGCCTCGCCCGCGAGACACGCGTCGGCGGCCCGCTCGACGGCGCGCATGGCGAGGCGGCCCCCGGCGGCCGTCGTCTCGCCCCACGCCACACTCGGGGCCTCGCCCGGCGCGACCTCCCACACGTCGAGGCCGGCCGCCACGTCCGCCAGCCCGAGCCGCCCGGCGTGCGCCCGCAGCACTGCCTCGGACCCGACCACGACCGGCTCAATCGTTCCGCGCAGGTCGGCCTCGGCGAGCGCCTTCAGCACGACCTCCGGGCCGATCCCGTTCGGGTCGCCGAGGGTGAGCGCGAGGCGGGGGCGGTGCGGCATAGGGAGTCGGTTCAACATCCGGAGGGGCGTACGGCCGTGCGCCCGTACAACGTCGTGCGCCCGTACAACGTCGCGTGTCAGCCCTCGGCACGCCGCTCCAGCACGTCCACCAGGAGGCGGACGCCGAAGCCGGTGCCGCCCTTCGGCCGGTACGGCTGCGGGCTGTCGAGGAACGCCGGCCCGGCGATGTCGAGGTGGACCCACGGGTAGGCCGCCGCGTCGCCGTCGCGCGTGAAGTGCTCGAGGAACTTGGCGGCGGTGACGGTCCCGGCCTCGCGCCCGCCGACGTTCTTGAGGTCGGCCACGTCGCTCTTGAGCTGCTCGGCGTAGTGCGGGCGCATCGGGAGCGGGGCCACCCACTCGCCGGTGCGCTCACCGGCCTCGGCGAAGGCGTCGAGGCGCGTCGCGCTGCCGTCGTCCGCGTTCGTCAGCACGGCGGCGACGCGCGTGCCGAGGGCGACCACCTGCGCCCCCGTCAGCGTGGCGATGCTCACGGCGAGCTCGGGGTCGTAGCTCTTGGCGACGTCGAGCGCGTCGGCGAGGATCATCCGGCCCTCGGCGTCGGTGTTGAGGACCTCGACCGTCGCGCCCGAGCGCATCGTCACCACGTCGCCGGGGACGTAGGCGTTCTCGCCCGGCCGGTTGTCGGTCGCCGGCACGAGGGCGACGACGTGCAGCGGCAGGCCGAGGCCGGCGACGGCCCGCATCGCGCCGAGGACCGCCGCCCCGCCGGCCATGTCGGCCTTCATCTTGTCCATCGACCCCTTGGTCGGCTTGAGCGACAGCCCGCCGGTGTCGAACACGACGGCCTTGCCGACGAGCACGACTGGCTTTTCGTTGACCGCATCCTTCGGCTTGTGCTCCAGGACGATGAAGGCCGGCGGGTCCTGGCTCCCCCGGTTGACGGCGAGCAGCCCGCCCATCCGCTCCTTCTCGATGCGCTTCTTGTCCCACACCTCGGCGCGGAGACCGACCTCGCCCGCCATCGCCTTCGCCCGCTCGGCGAGGCGCACCGGCGTCTTGTCGTGCGGCGAGAGGTTGACGAGGTCGCGCGCGAAGCACACCGCCTCGGCCCGGACGCGCGCCCGCTCGACGGCCTTCTCAATCCCCTTGCCGTGAACCGTTAGCGTCTCGATGGCGGGCGGCGCGTCGTCGTCGGTTTTGTAGTCGCGGAACTGGTAACCGCCGAGGACGAACCCTTCGACGAGCGCCGCCGCGTCGTCGGCATCGGCGTCGGGAAGCGCGAGGGCGACGGACGCGGCCTTGAGCTTCTGCGCCGATGCCGCCGCCTTCGCTGCCGCCGCCCGCAGCGCCTCGGCCCGGTCCTCCTCGTCCTTGATCCCGATGAGGGCGAGCCGCCGGTCGCTGGAGTAGAACAGCACGGGCACGTCGGTGTCCGCCGCGTCCGCCGCCGCGCGCCCGGCACCGGGGAAGGCGTCGGCGAGCGCGGCGTGGTCGCCGTCGGCGGAGACGAAGAGAACGAGCAGGTCAGCCTTGATCTGGGCGAGGGTGGCGGTCGTGGTGGTGACGGTCATCGGAGATCGGAAGGTGGGATAGGGTGACATGCGTAGGGGCGCACGGCCGTGCGCCCGTACCACGGCCGTGCGCTCCTACGGCTGGTAGACGGCGACGCCCGAGGCGAACTCCTCGACCTCGAGCACCTTGACGACGGTGTTCGTCCGGGTGTCGATGACGGCGACGTTCCCGACCATCTCGTTGTCGCCGAACGGGTAGCGCGGCGTGTAGCGCACGGTGCCGTCCTCGAACGTCTGGTTCCGGCTCGACACGAAGAGGTAGCGGCCGTCGGCGGTGATCCCGCTGCCGTGCGGCATGGCGAAGCGCGGGTCCGAGATCGTGGCGACGACGCGCGGGTTGGCCGGGTCGCTCGCACTTACGACGGAGACGGTGTTCGAGAGCCGGTTCGGGACGTAGACCCGGCTGCCGTCCGGGCTGTAGGTCGGGTGCCACGGCTGGTCGCCGACCTGGACCACGCTGATGATCTCCAGGTTCTCCGGGTCCGAGACGTCAATGAAGTACAGCTCCTGCGAAAGCTGCGAGGTGAGCGCCGCCACCGTCCCGTCGGGCGAGACGGCGTAGTGGACGAACGACTTCTGCGGGCCTTCGACGGTGACGAGGTCAGCAAGCTCGATGTCCGCGAGGTCCGAGAGGTCGTAGGAGGCGACGACGTTGTCGGCGAGGCTGCCGGAGAGGAGGTAGGCCCCGCCGTTCGAGACCGCAATCGGGTGGGGGCGGGAGTAGGGGACCGGCACCTCGGTCGGGGTCATCCCGGCGCGCTCGATGGCGAAGATGCTCTCGCCGCCGGAGAGGTCGCTGAAGGAGCGGCCGGCGAAGAGGGTGCCGTTCTTTGGGTCGAGCGCGAGCATCCCCGGCTTGAAGGTCTCGCCTAGCTCCGCCTCGCCAATGACCTCGTTGGTCGCGGCGTCGTACTTGAGCACGCGGTGGGCGTTGATGAGCGAGACGTACCACGCGCTCCCGTCCGGCTCGACGTCCACGTCGTGCGGGTTCGTCTCCATCGGCCCGCCGTAGGCGGCGAACGAGACGTTGCGCGCCACCACCAGGTTCTCGACGTCGAGGACCGAGACCTGGCCGGCCATCTGGTTGGCGACGTAGACGCGCCCCTGGCCGACGCTCGCGTAGGGCACCTCGCCGTCGGCGTTCTTCGCGCCCTGGTCAATCCACCGCCGCAGAAACTCGACCTCCTCCTGGCGGAGCTGGTGCGCCTCGTAGGCCGGGTGGTCGGCGGGCAGCTTCGTCATCAGCTCGATCATCAGGCTGTTGCCGCTGTCGTAGGCGATGAGTGCCTCGCCGAAGTCGGAGCCGGCGATGAGGCTCGCCCACGAGGTCACGTCGAGGCCGGCCGCCGGGTCCGCCCCGCCGTGGCAGTCGCCGCAGCGGGCGGCGAGCAGCGGCCGCACGTCCTCGGCAAACTGCGGGTTCTCGATGGCGTTATAATCTACCTCGTCCGGGTCGAACGCGTCGCCGAGGGTGAGGGTGAGGCGCAACGGTTCCCTGAGCGCGGCCCCGACTGGGTCGCGGAGGACGAGGACGGCGGTCTCGTCGCCCTCAGCCAGACTGTCGGAGACGGCGGTGAGCGTGACGGTCTCCGTCGCGTCGTCCTCGGTGCCAGCGGGGAACGTCACCGTCGCCGTGCGGAAGCCGCCGAAGTCGGCGGCGTCGGCGGTGCCGGCGGCCTCGTCGAGGGCGACCTCCACGCTGACGGCCTCCGCCGCCGTCCCTTCGAGCCGGAGGGTGACGGCGATGTCGCCGGCCCCTTCCTCGACGGCTCGCTCCGCCTGGTCGAACGCGACGGTGGGCAAGATCCCGTCCAGGGGATCGGTGGAGCTACAGCCGGCGAGGAGAGCGAGGAGGACGGCAGTGCCGAAGATCGGGCGGAGCATGGCTCGAAGGCGTTGGAGGAGAGGGGGCCAAAGGTACGCGCGGCGCTGGGGCTTTCACGCCGACTTTACCCGGCGGGATTCTATCTTCCGGCGGCTGCCGCGTCAAGGCTTTCCTTCGCGGCTGCCGCCCCTCCGGGACCCTGTTCCTCTGCCCGCCGCCGACTCGCCCCGTGCCCACGCCGCCTCCGCTCCGTCGTTCCGGCACCGTCGCCGTCGCCGCCCCGGCGAGTGCCCCGCTCGAGGAGGCGCGCTACCGGGCCGGCCTCGCGGCGCTCCGCGCGCGCGGCCTCCGCGTCGAGACGCCGCGCCCGGCGCTCGCCCCGCACGGCTTCCTGGCCGGGACCGACGCTGAGCGGCTGGCCGAGCTGAACGCGCTCCTCCGCCGCGACGACCTGGACGCGGTCTTCTGCGTGCGCGGCGGCTACGGCACGCTCCGCCTCCT